>JAIPDS010000092.1 GCA_021737565.1 Desulfobacteraceae bacterium
AAAATTGGCAGGACAGCTAGCGAAAAATCCTCATGGGCGAGAATGGGCCCCCAAAGCAGCTCGTCGGAGCCCATGAGATTTTTCGCGGGTCACAACCACTGCCTTTCCCTATTTGAACTGTCAACCATTATATCTGATTTTTAAATTCAGGCAATCCCATGTCAGCGGCAAACCTGCTTATCCTGTCCTCATCCACGTATGCAAGGGGTCTTATCATTGTAAACCGACCTTCAAACATATCCTGGGCCGGACGCATTGTGCTCATCACACCAGTATAGCACATGTTTATAAAAAGGGTTTCAATGATATCGTCCTTGTGATGCCCAAAGGCTATCTTGCGGCATCCGAGCCGGTCGGCTACTTCGAAAATCCTTTTTCTGCGCATTCTGGCACACATAAAGCAGGGGTTTTCCCTGTTTTGACCGCTGTGGGCGAAAAGGCCGTGATCGGTTTCTTCCACCAGCAGTTCAACTCCGGTCTGCCTGCACCATTTTGCAAGAGCCCCGGCAAAGCCGCCTTTGAAGCCCGGATCAACATAGACAGCATATAGCTCGTAATTTATGGGTATGCGAAGCAGGCGCTCTGAAAGCATCCAAAGCATGGTCATGCTGTCTTTTCCGCCCGATACCGCCACCAAAATGCGATCGTCGGGTGCGATCATGTCATAGTGGTGAATGGCGCGGCCCATGTCTCTGTTTAAGGCCTTGTAGTTATACTCCGACATTATAAAAACCCGTCCGTCTAGCTGGCAGGTTCCGTGCCGTTTTCAAGATCCAGGGTTTCTTCTGGCTCCGGTGGTTCCCCTTCCTTGAAGTCGGTATAATGCTGGGTTACAAAAACCTTTCCCGCGGCTATCTCGCGAAGCGCAGCCACGATGTCCTCGTTTTCCGGCGCCTTTACAAGCCTGTCGGCACCCTCCCGCAGCTGACGCACCCGCTTTACAGCAGTGTGCACCAGGAAATAACGGTTGGGAATTCGTTTTAAGCAGTCCTCCACGGTAACCCGTGCCATATCAGAAATCCTCCTGTTAAATAAAACTTGCGAATCAGGTTTTACCTAAATTGAGCGTTTCAGATTTTTAAAATGGAAATGGATGTTATCCTTTCAAATGAATTGCTTTTAAAAATCTGAAACGCTCAATTTAGGTTTTATACGATGTCAATAAGCTCGTAATTTCTTCTTCCCCCGGGTGCGTTTATAACGATTTCCTCGCCGAGCTGCTTTCCCACAATGGCTTTTCCCAGGGGGGATGCGACCGATATCCGGCCTTCCTTTATATTTGATTCTTCAGGCCCCACAAGCTGGTAAGTGACTTCATCCCCGGTATCGATATTTTCCAGGACAACAGTGCATCCGAACACCGCCCTGTCTTTTGACAGGCTGTCCGGATCTATGACCTCGGCATTGGCCAGCTTGTATTCAAGCTCGTTTATTCTGGCATCAAGAAAGCTCTGTCTTTCCTTGGCAGCATTAAATTCAGCGTTTTCTGACAAATCACCGTGAGCCCTGGCTTCCTCGATCGCCTTTATGTTTTTGGGCCGTTCGATTTTTCTGAGCTGATTAAGCTCCTGTTTTAAACTTTCAAAACCTTGTCTTGTAATCGGTACCGGTTTCAAACCTAAACCCCTGAATTTCCTGTTTTAATGTATTCTGCAACCATGTCCCCGACCTGGGAAGTTGTATATCCCATCTTCCCGGCGGAAACGTCTTTTATATCGTTTTTTAAAACCTTTTTGACAGCGGCCTCAACCAGGGCTGCGGCCTTTTGCTCGCCTATATCCTCAAGCAGCAGCTGAACCGAGGAAATAGCGGCCAGCGGGTTAATTATCTGTTTTCCGGCATACCTGGGAGCTGACCCGCCTATGGGCTCGAACATGGAAACACCTCCCGGGTTTATGTTTCCGCCAGCCGCAATGCCCATGCCTCCCTGAATCATGGCGCCCAGGTCCGTAATGATGTCTCCGAACATGTTGTCTGTCACAATTACGTCAAACCATTCAGGATTCTTAACCATCCACATGCAGGTGGCATCCACGTGGGCATAATCGGTTTCAATATCTGGATATTGCGATGCCACCTCGTAAAATGTGCGCTCCCAGAGATCAAAGGCATATGTAAGAACATTTGTTTTGCCGCAAAGCGTAAGTTTTTTCCTCTTGTTGCGGCTCCTGCAGTAATCAAAGGCAAACCTTATGCATCGCTCCACCCCTTTTCGGGTATTGATGGATTCCTGTACCGCTACCTCGTCTGCGGTGTTGCGCTTTAAAATACCGCCGGCCCCGGCATAAAGACCCTCGCTGTTCTCCCTTATCACAACAAAGTCTATGTCATCCGGGCCCTTTTCCCGAAGCGGGGTGGCAACCCCTTCGTAGAGTTTTATCGGCCGCAGGTTAATGTACTGGTCAAGTTCAAAGCGCAGCCTTAAAAGCAATCCCTTTTCAAGTATTCCCGGCTTTACATCGGGATGTCCGATTGCGCCCAGAAATATCGCATCAGCCCCGCGAAGTTCGTCTAAAACATTATCCGGCAGTATTTCACCGGTTTTCTTGTAATGTTCTCCTCCCAGAGGGTATCGCACAAAGTTTAAAGCAAAGCCGAAGCGTTGCGCTGCCGCCTCCATTGCCTTTATTCCCTCGTTAACCACTTCCGGCCCGGTGCCGTCACCAGGGATAACCGCGATTGTATATGAGTTGTCCATCTGCTAAACCTCCTCTTTTCCCGGCTTGCGTGATATATCCTGTTATATGTGTCCGCTTATATGTGTGTGTCCGCCTGCTTTAGCATTCTGCAGTTTTTCATCACAATCGGGCAGATATCCAATTATGCTGGTGCCGGCCTTCACCTTGTCACCCGGTGAAACAACGGGGCGCGTGTTTTCAGGAAGATAAAGATCAACCCTGGAGCCAAAGCAGATCATGCCGAAACGCTCCCCCGCCGAAACCTCCTGTCCTTCTGCGCTCGTGCAGATGATTCTTCTTGCTATCATTCCTGCAATCTGGACAACCGCGACCTCAAATCCGCCGCGTGTCTTTATTATCACGGCATTATGCTCGTTTTTTGTTGAAGCCGCCCCCTGGCTTGCCGCCATGAAACTGCCGGTGGCATAACGTATTTCCGTGATCTTTCCCGGACAGGGAATGCGGTTAACATGAACGTTGAAAATATTCATGAAAACGCCTATTTGCAGGCACCGGCCCTTAATAAAAGGATTTTGCTCCATCGGCCGCACTGAAACTACTTTTCCGTCCGCTGCTGAAATAACGGCAGCCGGTTCAGCCGGGATCGGCCTGTCCGGATCCCTGAAAAACCAGCATATAAAAAATGTGGCAGCCAGACACACGATTGCCAGGCTTGCAATTTCCACCAGGGCGAATACCAGTGTGGCAAAACCCGCCGCGGCTATAAAAGGGTAACCGGGCTCTGCAATAGCAAAGGCCGACCGGCTCAGCGGATCGGCCCGAAAAAAACGGCCCATGAAAAAATCTCCACCTGTATTTTAAACAATTGATCTTACTTTTTCAAAAGGCTCCTGTCAATAATAACCGGATTTATTTCTTATGTGCCGGCTGACAAAGATCGTGCGCTCTTTGTTTCGGCATCAGATTTTCGTATGTATACGGGCAGAAGCTCTTCGGCGCTGCAACCGCCTCCTTTAAGTATACTTTGGTATGCCAGTTCGGCCACTGTGCCGGCCCGGATCTGTCCGGCTTCATCAGGGACAAAGCTGGCAAGACTGCCGAGTCTTTCACTAATCCGGTCCCTGTAAAGCGTGGCCCCGCCGCCTGTAAACAAACAGGGCTCGCCCAGTCCGGAAACCTTGCTTACAAGCTGATCCGGGCTGCAGACACTTGCCGGGCTGACCACTGTGTGGTCGCTGCCTGAAAACCGGTAAATTTCCGAATAAAGTTCGGACTTTCTGGCGTCTATCACGGAACAAGCCAACCCTTTCGTAAAACGCAGCGGGTAGGCAAGCGCAAGAAGCGAACTTATTCCGGCCACCGGTTTGCCATATGCAAGGGCCAGCCCTTTTATCGTAGCCATGCCTATGCGAAGCCCGGTAAAACTTCCCGGTCCTGAAGTAACACCAAAATAGTTTATCTCCCCGGCCTCGATGTTTACAGCCTGCATAAGCAAGTTTATGAGCCCCATTACATGGCGGGCATGGGTCTGGTCAAATCCGGCAAAGATTTCAGCCTGAAGCCGCCCGCTGCTCAGAAGCGCCGCGCTGCATGCGACCCCTGAGGTATCAATTGCCAGCAGATTCATGGGACAGCCCCCTTGAGGTGCGTTTTTCAGGCTGTTTTTGTCCCGGTCTGCCCGGCCGTCCGCCCGAACCTTTCCTTGGGGCGTTTTTCTTAGACGGTTTGACCAGGTCTTTTCCTATGGCAATCTCTACAGCCTCGTCTAAGGTTCGCACTGGAATAAACCGGATTCTGCGGCGCACGCTTTTGGGGATCTCGGAGAGCTCCGGCTTGTTTTTCTCGGGCATGATTATGGTATTTATGCCGAAGCGGATAGCTCCTATGGCTTTTTCCCTTAGGCCGCCCACGGGCAGCACCCTTCCGCGAAGCGATATTTCGCCGGTCATGGCCACGTACTTGTCCACCGGACGGTCGGTAAGAGCCGAGATCAGGGCTGTTGCCATTGCAATGCCCGCAGAAGGGCCGTCTTTTGGTATAGCCCCGGCAGGTACGTGGATGTGTATATCGGTGCTGTCAAAAAATTCCTTTTTTACCCCTAGCTTTGACCGGTGTGCTCTTGCATAGCTAACTGCGGCACGGGCGGACTCCTGCATCACTTCGCCGAGCTGGCCGGTAATAATAAGCTCACCCTTGCCGTCGAGAAGCGAGACTTCCACGTAAAGCACCTCCCCGCCCACCTGGGTCCAGGCCAGGCCAGTGGCAAGCCCCACCTGGCTTTCATCCTGGTCAAGTTCCGGTATATACTGGGGAGGTCCGAGATATGTATGAAGGTTGCCCCGCGTAACCCTGAAGGGGCCTTTGTGGCCTTCGGCCATTTTTCTTGTCACCTTCCTGCAGATTGCAGCAAGCTCGCGCTCCAGGTTGCGCAGGCCGGCCTCGGAAGTGTAGTCAGAAATAATTTTTAAAAGGGCCGCCTGGCTCAAAGACAGGTCCTTGTCTGTAAGTCCGTTTTCTGCAAGCTGGCGCGGCATAAGGTAGCGTTCGGCAATTACTGTCTTTTCCTCTTCGGTATATCCCGGAAGCTGAATCACCTCCATCCTGTCAAGAAGGGCCGAAGGGATGGTATCGGTCATATTGGCCGTGAGTATAAACAGCACGTTTGACAGGTCAAAGGGCATGTTTATGAAATGGTCGCTGAAATTAACGTTTTGTTCCGGGTCAAGAGCCTCCAGAAGAGCCGATGAAGGATCGCCCCGGAAATCCATGCCTATCTTGTCTATCTCATCCATCATGAACACGGGATTGTTTGACCCGCAGTGTTTCAGACCCTGCAGGATTCTTCCCGGCATGGCGCCGATATAGGTTCTGCGGTGGCCACGTATTTCAGCTTCGTCGCGGATACCCCCCAGCGAAAGCCGGAAGAATTTACGGTTCATGGCATCGGCAATCGACTGCCCCAAAGAAGTTTTGCCCACGCCCGGCGGTCCGACAAAGCACAGTATCTGGCCCTTTTTCCCGGGATTCATCTTGCGCACGCTCAAGTATTCCAGGATGCGGTCCTTGACCTTCTCCAGGCCGTAATGATTTTTGTCCAGAACAGACTTTGCACCGGGAATGTCTATTACATCCTTCGTGGAGTTGCTCCAGGGCAGCTCCACGAGCCAGTCAAGATAAGTGCGCACGATAGTGGCCTCCGAGGAGTCCGGATGCATCTGCTCCAGGCGCTTTAACTGTTTTTCAGCTTCTTTTGCCGCCTCTTTGGGCATTTTTGCCTTTTTTATCCGTTTCCTGTATTCATCCAATTCAGCGGCCCGGTCATCCTGTTCCCCGAGTTCCTTGTGGATGGCGCGCACCTGCTCGCGCAGGAAATAATCACGCTGACCTTTAGATATTTCGTCCCGGACATTGGACTGAATCTTGGCCTGTACTGTTGAGAGTTCCACCTCCCGCGCCAAATAGTTGTTTACGCTGTGCAGCCGCTCTATGGGATCCCGGAGTTCAAGCAGGCCCTGGGCTTCTTCGGTTTTTAACTTCAGGTTGGATGAAACCAGGTCCGCAAGCTTGCCGGGCTGGTCAATTTCTTCGAGAAGCATGCCGATTTCGCCGGTATACTCGCCCTTTATGTTTAAAATCTTCTCGCAGTTTTCACGCACGTTTCTCATAAGGGCCTGGTGTTCGGTGTCAACATTTTCCACCGGTTCATCGGGTGCAAGCTCTATGGATACGTGATAAAGAGTTTTCCTGTTGATAAAACGCTTTACCCTGGCCTTTTCGATGCCGTGTACAAGGACCTTGATGTGGCCGTCGGGCAGTTTAAGCATTCGAAGTATCCTGCAGACGGTTCCCACGCGGTAGATTTCCTTCGGGCCGGGCTCTTCCTCCATGGGATCCTTCTGGGCCGCCAAAAAAATCAGGCGGTCGTCCTGCATTGCATCCTCGATCGTACGCATGGAACGGTCGCGGCCTATGTAGAGCGGCAGCACCATGTCGGTGAAAACAACCACATCGCGCACGGGCAGAATGGGAAGTTGTGCGGGTATTTCGATATCCCGTTCATCGCTGTCATCGATGAAGCGGATAAGATCGTCTTTATCTGTCTCGGCCATTGTTGCTCCTAAAAAACGGTTAATACCTGTTATTTGTTATTTGCAAAGAATTGTTTGCGCTACGAATAAATCAATGAAGGCAGAAGAGTCAATAATTTGTTTGCGCAAAAATCAATTTGTTCCCGGGACGTTTTATATGCTAAAAGATTTTAATCCCTGAACCGTATTATTAAGCAAGGAATTGTTCATGTCAAATCCGATTCTCTGGATCGCCTCATTTTGTACAGGACTTTGTGTCGGCAGTTTTTTAAATGTTTGTATAAGCCGTATTCCCGCCGGAAATTCGATCGTTTCCCCCGGTTCGCATTGCCCTGTCTGCGGCGAGCCGATCCGCTTCTATGACAATATCCCGGTAATAAGTTATCTGCTGCTTAGGGCAAAATGCAAAAACTGCGCGGTACCCATAAGCATCCGGTATCCGGCGGTGGAAATTATCACCGGGGCCATGGCGGTCTTTTTATTATTAAAATTCGGATTCAGCATTCCTGCGCTTATTTATTTTATTTTTATTTCCTCTCTTTTGGTTATTACCTTTATAGACATCGATTACCAGATCATTCCCGACAGTATCAGCCTGGCAGGAATTATCGCCGGCCTGGCCGTCTCTTTTCTTCTGCCCGAAGTCACCTTTGCTGAATCGGTTATAGGAGCCCTTGTCGGAGGCGGAAGCCTTTTTGCTGTGGCAATGAGCTATTACCTGCTTACCGGCAGGGAAGGCATGGGCGGCGGCGACATAAAACTTCTGGCAATGATAGGCGCTTTTACCGGATGGCAGGGGGTTATTTTTACAGTTTTTGCAGCCTCGGCTACAGGGACGGTCATCGGCCTTGTCCTTATGGCAGCCAAAGGGAGAAATATGAAATTCGCCGTACCATTCGGCCCTTTTTTATCTTTCGGGGCCATGGTATACCTTTTTTTCGGACAAGCAATTATCTATTGGTATTTGTTCGGAATCCGCCCATATTAAAACTCCATAACAAATAAGACAGAATCACGGGATTATCAAAACATGCTTGACACAGCGGTTTTGCAGAAGTATGTATAGTGGAAAACAGGCCCGATGGAAAAGGGTCTTTTCCCGGCAACCCGTTAACCCTTTTTTGCCATGCAACATTGATTTTGGTTCACATCTTAAAACATTGCCTGCTATCGTCTCCTCTGCCAAGTTCATCAGGGCAGACGAACCCCTAAATATTAACCAACAAACGAAAGGAGTCATGCAGTGAACAAGGCAGATTTAGTAAATGAAGTGGCAAAGGTCGTAAGCACCAAAAAAGAGGCCCAGGGGGCCGTGGACTGCGTATTGCAGACCATTACCAAGGCACTGTCAAAGGGCGACAGTGTCACTCTGGTGGGATTCGGCACTTTCAAGCCGGTAACAAGAAAGGCCCGCACCGGCAGAAACCCTCAAACAGGTGCGCCCATCCGTATCAGCGCCCGCAGGGTCCCCAAATTTACCCCGGGCAAGGGTTTAAAAGATGCGCTGAGCTAAACCCCGTAGCCGGCACCTACACTACATGTAAAAAGGCAGCACGCGTTATCACACACCCGCATGCTGCCTTTTTAAATTTCACTATAATTTTATTTTAAATCCGGCATTTTAACAGCCGCATGCGCCGCTGTCGGTGCCGCAGCTTGAGCATCCGGAATCCATCTGCATGCCGGAGCTGATAGCAAAACCGAAACCGTTGAAATCAATCTTTATCGGGCTGGCCTGGGCCAGAAAATCCTTGTTGGCTATAAAACTAAAACCGTTTACCTTGAACTCCTCGTCAGATTCGTTTGGTTCATCCAGAACCATTGCAAGGGAAGGCCCGCCTCATCCCCCGGGGTTTAAAAGAACGCGAATGGGCCTGACAGGTTTGTCCTTGAAAAATTCCGCAATTTTTTCATATGCGGCATCTGTGACTTCAATCATGGCTTAAAACCTCCTTAAACGATATATAAGAGTTAGAATCCCTTCGCCGTGCAAAGGGCTTATAAAGCTAGCCACGTTTTTAGCCATTGTCAACAAAAAAAGCCAAAATTCTCTTTCTTGACTTGGCTGCAGGCATCTGCTATTCGAATCCGAGCCTTATTAAACCGAAACAAAGAAAAGAAAGGACCGGTCATGGAAAGAACCCTTTCACTAATAAAGCCCGACGGCGTGAGCCGCGGCCTTGTTGGAGAAGTCATAAAGCGCTTTGAGGATGCCGGCATAAGAGTTGCGGCTATGAAGATGCTTAAAATGAACAGGCAGCAGGCTGAAGGCTTTTATGCCGTGCATAAAGACAAGCCTTTTTTTGACAGTCTTACCGGATTTATGTCATCGGGCCCCATAGTCGCCATGGTACTGGAAGGAGAAGGGGTGATCGAGAAAAACCGGAAGCTGATGGGGGCCACAAATTACAAAGAGGCTGAGGAAGAAACCATAAGGCGCGATTTTGCAACCGACATAGAAAAAAATATTGTGCACGGCTCGGATTCCCCGGAAACCGCAGAATTTGAAATAAACTATTTTTTCAACAGGTTTGAGTTAGTTATTTAAACCAAAATTTGAAGTCATCTATTCCTTGATGCACTCGTAAAAAGCTTTTTATACCGCCAGGGCGGTATTTTTACAGGAAGGAAGCCCTGCGGTCGGGATCAGTTTTTTCGCTCCTGACCGTTTTCGGGATTCATCAAATGCCTTCGCTAAAATTTCAAAAACTCGGCCTATCGGCCTCAAACAGTTTGAAATTTTTACGCTTCGGCATTTTCTGAATTTTCCCGAAAACGCTCAATGTCGCTTCAAAAACTGCCCCCGACCTTGGACTTCCTTGGAAGTCTGATTTTAGATGGCGCCGTAAAAAGTTCAAGATCAAGGCTTGCGCAATTTCGAAGAATGCAGTCACGCCGTTGGCGTGATGAAATTCTGAGAAATTGCGCGTAACGCAGATATTGGACTTTTTACGGTGCCATC
>JAIPDS010000093.1 GCA_021737565.1 Desulfobacteraceae bacterium
GATACAGTTTGTTAAATCGATTTACTTCTGGTTTCTCCATGGTATACTCCTTTTTTATAAGTGCCCGGAATTGAGCACATAATCGGAGTATACACTATTTTTGTTTTTTCTGCCGCGATAGCGGCTTCGTTCAACAAGGCGATTGCTGTCGGATGCGCAAAAACCATGCGCCGCTAAAGAATACAGTTAACTAAATGGAAATCAATCATGTCGGATGAGATCAAAATCAATCACTTTCTTCCACCAGGTCAGCTTGGAAAATGGATGGTCGCTAATCCGAACATGTGGCAGATGGATTTGCTTGACGAGAGGCAGTTTGTGTCCTTCATGCGAGAAAAAGGGATGGAAGGTTATCATGTAGAGGATATAAGACTGCTATGGAAACTAAGGCTTTTAAAGGCTGACTTGGTAATTAGCTCCAGAAAGCTTAAGACAAATGGACTACTCGAATTGGGGGGTGACGATCAGTATCGACGGATCTATGCTGATGAGCGGGAGCCACTTATTCGCAAAGACGGGTTGGGGAACTCGGCCATTAGGCTTAAAGCGCCTGGGAGCTGGATCAAGCTACATTTCCATCCTTTCCGCTATTACGTCATGTACCATATCGATCGTGTGTTGAAGTTCAGGGTCGCCCCAATGCAAATGCTCCGATCTGAATATTTTCCCAAAGTCACAGAATTTGTTGTTGGACAATTCAATCGTTGGACAAGTACTTCTGCCTCTCTGCAGACATTCAATCGCTGGAATGACTTGGCTGCGCTTTCGATAGCCGTTGAACCATGGGCGTATGAAAAAGTGTTTCACAAGGTGAGGTATTTCCCACCGTTCATTGAAATAGAAGAGCAGCGAGAGCGGGTAACTATTCATTTTACTCAACTTAGAAGGCTCTTTGAGGATATTGGCCAGGAAAAGATAGAAAAAGCGCGTCAGAACCTATGCTGCAACGCAGAGAATCTGGACCCAAACAAGCGGCTTCATGTGATGATGCGGTTGATGAAACCAGACGAATTTCTCAAGTTAAAAGGGCGCATCGGCGGTTGCATGCTCATCATCACGATGGCAGAAATGCTTAGACGTGCGGCGGAAGAAATATTCGATTTAGAGCTGCCGGAAGAGGATGAGAAGGGTTTCGGATGGACCCCTCCTGGTCTTAAAAAAAAGATCTATGGATCAAATAGGCTAACTGACCGTGATCGGCCTGCGGCGAACGAATTCATGCGACAGTTCGGATTAGATTATGGAGTGAGAGTCAGGTGCTATATTGAGGGAGAGACCGAATACGGAGCTCTAGAATCAGTTTTCGAAATATATGGTGCTATAGAACTTATTAACCTTGGAGGAAACGTGGCACAGAAGAGAGGCAAAGGTGTTGCATTTCGGGAAAGTCTCAAGAATGATAAGGACAAGGGTATATTTAGCTTTGTCTTGATTGACGGTGATCGCAATGATCATGCCAGGGCAGTGCGCAAGGCTGCCGAAGATGATGAGATATGCGGTATGTTTTTCTTCTCAAAGCCGGACTTTGAGTTCGGCAATTTCACCAAATCAGAACTTGAAGAGATAATATGGGCTGAATTGAAAAAGAAACAAGTGGATGACCAGAATTCACAACTGTTACTCAGTGAGGCAATTTCTGGTGAAGCGATCCTTGGTGCAGTAAAAAAGCAGTTTCCTGAACTTCACGATATTGGCAAAGGGAGGCAATGGGGCAGGCTACTTATGGATCATGCGTGGCAGAATCCAGATATCCGGATCAATGGGACCAAGCAGAGGCGCCAAATAATAGAGATTGTAAACTACATTGTCAAAGCAGTGGAAGTCAACTATCAATACAACAGATGCAAATTCAAAACTGATCCAAAAACTGGTCAACAGATACATAGAGAACGATGAGAAGGGACGGAGCCCATATTTCTTCAGATTGGAAGCGGGGGGTTCATGTAAAATGAGCTCACCACCGGCTCAACCAGGCGCCGGACACATTGTGGCTTTTCAACAGAAGCACTTTGCGGCGCTGGTTAGCCGGAACGTAAAGAACGAAAGATGCCGAAATCAATTGACGAATGCGAAGCAAGTTTTGAGGAGTTGGCAACAAGTATTTTGCCAGCCCATTACTCCCGTCTCAAAGAAAATATGAACTCGCCGTTCCCGGCATCCTGGGTGCGGGAAAAAGGCGTGGGCCAGGCCACTCTTTTAAAGCGATTAGGCCGAATGGAGGATTTTCCCGGTTGCTATGTTTTCATTGAAGACGGGGAGCCGTTGTATGTCGGCATTTCCAGATGTGTCATAAGTCGTCTGTTCCAGCATCTTACGTCTAATACCCATTTCAGCGGGAGTCTGGCATATTACATTGCCAAACGCCAAAATAACCCCGGCGGCACAAGAGAACAAAACATGAAGAACGATAAATTCCGGACTTTGTTTGAGGAGTCAAAGAGGCGCCAGGAAAAGTGCACTATCGCCACAGTTGAAATTGAAAATCCTGTAGAACTTCATTTGTTTGAAGTTTATGCGGCGATGAAGCTTGGAACAGGCGAATTTAATACCTTTCGTACCCATTAAGTCTGACTCGATGCTTCATTCTGATAGGGGCTCACCTGCTGATCCAGGCTGAAACGGGAAAAGGACGTTGAGAGAAAGTGCGGGAAAGGGAGAAGGACAAATGGCATCAGGCAGGGAGTGGCAGGCCATCGAGGAAATTTTTCGTAGAGCCATGAAGTGCCGCAAGTGTTTTTCTGACGGTATTGCGGAACGAGCTTACGTGGACGTGGCACAGCCAAGATGGATCGGACCGGGTTACTTTGACGCAGCCGTCAGGGTGCTTGTTGTTTCCCTGAACCCGGGAGCAGGAAACACTCCTGAAAAACAGTTCTCCCACATACCCTTTCGTAAAATCCTGTATGAGTACAGGGATGGGCGAAAAACGCTGCCGGAGCTTTTTGAGTTCCAGCGGCAGTACATTCCGCAATGGGGCAGTCCGCCCGGTCGTTTTGTTGGTTTCTACATGGACGGCATGGGATTAGACCTCGATAAAGTCGCACTGACCAATGTGGCATGGTGCGCTGATGCTAAAAACAAATGGCCGGCAAAGATGCTCCGGCAATGTTTTCAATTACAAACAGGCAGTCTGATTGCTGCCCTTGATCCCGACATAACCATCCTTTCTGGTTCCGGCACTCACAGATTCCGGCCGGAACTCGAGCGACTCGTGCCCGCATGTAAAATCATCACCACGCTGCATTACGCACACCGGAAGGGTCGGGATTTGGAAGACAAGGAGCTCAGGCGCGTGAGGAAAGAAATAAAATCTGCAAGGAAAAAATGATCCCAAACGCATAGGCTTCGATGGAGGAAAATGGTGAATCGCATACTCGCATTTACGTCAGGACCGCAGGATTGGCGGAAACTGCTCGCAGATCCGGTGAAACACTGGCG
The DNA here is from genome assembly GCA_021737565.1 of Desulfobacteraceae bacterium. GTDB lineage: Bacteria > Desulfobacterota > Desulfobacteria > Desulfobacterales > Desulfosalsimonadaceae > Desulfosalsimonas. The sequence continues at coordinate 3,439 of JAIPDS010000093.1, forward strand.
GACTGGTTATTCTGCCCGGACTCTGGCTTATTGCTGGGAGGCTTCAGAGGGGTTTCCACCTGAGGTTGCAGCGCCATTCATGCAGTGTAGCGATCCATTAATGGCTGATCTTGTTCCGATACTTGCAATCCCTGAGTTCAAAGTGCCCCTTCCAGGCGGGGCTCGCGCTTCGCAAAATGACATTTTCGTATTGGCGCGCTCTGCAGCAGGGTCTGTAACGATCATGGTAGAGGGCAAGGTAAATGAATCTTTCGGCCCTACTCTTGATGAATGGACTTATGAGGCCTCCGCTGGCAAAAAAAAGAGGCTTGACTTTCTTTTGCGCAAACTTGGTCTCACAGCACAGCCTCCCGGCACAATCCGCTATCAGTTATTGCATCGTGCTGCGTCAGCCGTTATAACAGGTAAGTGGTTGTTTACCGTTTGGGTTGTGGGCAATCCGATGTTTTTACAAAGCTGATTGCATGGATTGAAATAAACACATAAAAAATTTTGATGTTATTCATATCCCATGAACAAAACCCCCGAACAAGAGGCAAGAGACAACATTGACCGGATGCTTGAGCAGGCCGGATGGGTGGTTGTCGATCAGAGCGACATTGACTGGCAGCTTGGGCCGGGGCTTGCTGTACGGGAGTATCAGACGGATGCCGGGGTTGCGGATTATGTTTTGTTCGTGGACCGGGAGCCTGTCGGGGTGGTCGAGGCCAAGAAAGAGGAAGAAGGCCACAGGTTAAGCGTTCATGAGCAGCAGGCGGAATTTTATGCAAAAAGCCGCATGAAATGGTTTGAAAACGTCCAACAGGTGCCGTTTGTGTATGAAAGCACCGGGGTTGTGACCCGGTTTACGGATCTGCGGGACCCACGGCCGCGCGCCAGGCCTTTATTCTGGTTTCATCATCCAAAGACTTTAAAACAGCGGGTAAAACAGCAGGCCAGCCTCAGGCAGCAGCTGCAGCAAATGCCGGACCTGCCGGTGGAAGGGCTGCGGGACTGCCAGATAAGAGCCATTATCAACCTGGAAAAATCTTTTCGCGAAAACCGGCCCCGCACCCTTATTCAGATGGCAACCGGCAGCGGGAAAACCTTTACCGCAATTACCGCTGTTTACCGGCTGCTCAAGTATGCAAATGCCGGGCGGATTTTGTTCCTGGTGGATACCCGGAACCTGGGAGAGCAGGCTGAGCAGGAGTTCATGGGGTATACGCCGAATGATGATAACCGGAATTTCACGGAACTGTATAATGTGCGCAGGCTCAATTCCAGATACGTTCCGCCGGACAGCCAGGTGTGCATCAGCACCATCCAGCGAATGTACTCCATTTTAAAGGGAGTGGAGCTGGATGAGGCCGCAGAGCTGGCAAATCCCCATGAATACACAGAGATGCCCAAGCCCAGGGAGGTAGAATATAACCCGGATGTTCCGCCCGAGTTTTTCGATTTTATTGTTATTGATGAATGCCACAGGTCCATTTACAACCTGTGGCGGCAGGTGCTGGATTATTTTGACGCGTTTTTCATCGGGCTGACAGCAACCCCGGACAAGCGGACATTCGGATTTTTCAATGAAAACGTGGCCTCAGAGTACCGCCACGAGGAAGCGGTGGCAGACGGGGTCAATGTGGGATATGAAACCTATTTGATCAAGACCCTGGTCGGCGACGAGGGCGGCCGGCTGGTGGCCGAGCAATGGGTGGATAAGAGGGACCGCCTGACCCGGAAAAAGCGCTGGGAGCAGCTTGACGAGGAAGTGGAATATACCGGAAGGGATCTGGACCGGGACGTGGTCAATCCCAGCCAGATACGAAACGTGATCAAGGCGTTTCGGGAAAAACTGCCTGAGATGTTTCCCGGCCGCAGCGAGGTTCCCAAAACCCTTGTTTTTGCAAAAACAGACAGCCACGCAGACGATATCATCGGCATCGTGCGCGAGGAGTTTGGCGAGGGAAACGCGTTTTGCAAGAAAGTGACCTACCGGGCGGAAGAAGACCCCAAATCTTTGCTGGCATCTTTCAGGAATGACTACTACCCCAGAATCGCGGTTACCGTGGATATGATCGCCACGGGCACGGATGTCAAGCCCCTGGAATGCCTGCTTTTCATGCGGGATGTGCGCTCGGTGAATTATTTTGAGCAGATGAAGGGCCGTGGAACCCGAACCCTGGGCTATGATGATTTAAGAAAGGTGACCCCGTCGGCATACACGAACAAGACCGGATTTGTGATCGTGGATGCCGTGGGAGTGAGCCGGTCTGTTAAAACCGACAGCCGCCCCCTGGAACGGAAAAAATCCGTGCCATTAAAAGATCTTCTGCAGGCGGTGCTCATGGGGCAGGCTGACGAGGATACTTATTCGTCCCTGGCCGGTCGGCTGGCGCGGCTGGACAAGCAGTTGACAGATGATGAGCGCAAGCAGTTTGCGGAACTGGCCCGGGGCAAGTCCATCAACAAGGTTGCCCATGAACTGCTGGATGCCCATAATCCGGACAGAATTAACGAGATTGCCGCGGAAAAATTCGGGCTTGCCCCGGATGCGGAACCGGATGACAGCCAGCGGGATGAGGCGCAGAAAGACCTGGTCAGCCGCGTGCAGGATACGTTTTCCGGAAAACTCAATGATTTTATCGAAACCGCCCGCAAGTCCCACGAACAGATTATCGATACCGTCAACATCGATGAGGTGACGTTCGCCGGGTGGGACAAGCAGGCAATTGATGCGGCAGAAGATATCATCGCTGATTTTACATCCTTTATCGAAGCCAACAAGGACGAGATTGCAGCCCTGTCCATCTTTTACAATCAGCCATACAACCGCAGGCATGTTACCTATGACATGGTTAAGGCCGTGCTTGATGCGCTCAAAAGGAACAAGCCCAGGCTTGCGCCGGCGCGGGTGTGGCAGGCTTATGAGCAGGTGGAAAAGGTAAACGGAAAGTCGCCCAAAAACGAGCTCACTGCCCTGGTTTCCCTGATCCGGCGGGTGGTGGGAATTGACAAGACACTGACGTCATTTGAGGATACGGTGAATCGCAACTTCAAGAAGTGGGTGTTTGAAAAGCAGGAAGGCGCGGCGCAGAAATTCAACGAGGAGCAGATGGTGTGGCTGCGGATGATCAAGGATCATATTGCCAGTTCAGTGCATATCGAAATGGAGGATTTGGATTATGCGCCGTTTGACGGAAAGGGCGGGGTCGGGAAGATGCGGAAACTGTTCGGCGGTGAGGTGAAAGGAATTATTGAGGAGATGAATGAGGTGTTGGCGGCTTAAATAATGTCAAACTATAAATTACCTGAAAGCTGGCAATTAGCGACAATTAAAGAATTGGGGCAAATTGTTTCCGGTGGAACGCCATCGACTAAAAAACTTGAATACTGGGGTGGTGATATTGCATGGATTACTCCGGCCGACCTTTCTGGTTATAGTGGCAAGTATATTGCTGAAGGAAAGAAAAATATAACAAATGAAGGTTTGAACAACAGTTCGGCAAGACTTATGCCTGCCGGGAGTATTCACTTTTCTTCTCGGGCACCCATCGGTTATGTGGCAATAAGTTCAAAACCGCTTTCAACCAATCAAGGATTCAAAAGCCTTGTTCCATCACCGGAGCTTTCCAAAGACTTCCTGTACTATTACCTCAAAAGCGCCAAGCAGAGAGTGGAAAACATAGCTACAGGGACGACTTTTAAAGAAATCTCTGGCAGAGCCTTTGGGGAGATTCCTGTCCCGATACCCGCTGCAAATGAACAGCAACTTATTGCGGATAAAATAGAAGAACTCTTTTCCGAAATCGACAACGGCATTAAAAGCCTGAAAAAAGCCAGGGAGCAGTTGAAAACCTATCGCCAGGCTGTGCTGAAACATGCCTTTGAGGGAAAACTAACCCAGGAATGGCGTGCCCGGCAGGCAGCGGCGGGGAGTCCTCCGGAACCGGCAGAAAAGCTGCTTGAACGTATCCGGGAGGAGCGGGAAGCGCATTATAAACAGCAGGTGGAGGACTGGAAAAAGGCGTGTGAGCAGGCAAAGGCCGAAGGAAGAAAGAAGCCGGTTAGGCCGAAAAAGCCAAAAAATCTGCCTCCGGTGACAAAAGAGGAATTATCAGAACTGCCGGAATTGCCAGAAGGGTGGCAATGGGTCAGGCTGGGAAATGTGATTAAAGAAATATTTGACGGCCCTTATGGAACAAATCTTAAAACAAAGGATTATGTTGAAGATGGAGTTCGGGTTATAAGACTCGAAAACATTGGTGTGTTGGACTTCATAGAGGCAAAAAAATTTTATATCTCAGAAGAAAAATATAATTTACTTAAGAAACACAAGGTTTCTTATGGAGATATAATTTTCTCTTCATTTATTAGCGACCAAACAAGAGTGGCGATATTGCCAAATTATATTAAAAGGGCAATCAATAAAGCAGATTGTTTTTGTATCAGGGTCTCCGATTTTTATTTGTTCAAGAAATACATGGCATTTTATTTATCAACACAATCTTGTTATAGTCAATTAGCACACCAGGTGCATGGCGCTACGAGACCGAGAGTAAATACTACACAATTAAAAAATTGCTGCATTCCACTTTGTTCTCATCAAGAACAATCTGAAATTTCTTATGAAATCGAATCCCGCCTCTCTGTCTGCGACCAGCTTGAACAAAGCATCGAGGAAAGTTTGGGAAAAGCCGATACCCTGCGCCAGAGCATTTTGAAAAAGGCGTTTTCCGGGGACTTGACGCAGCAGTGGCGGGAGGAGAACACGGCACTGATTTCCGGGGAGAACTCGGCAGAGCGGCTGCTGGAGCGGATACAGGCGGAAAAGAAAAAGGCCGGGACCAAGGAAAAGAGCCGGGCAGGAAAGAAGAAAGCAACATGAACAACACGGAAAGCATTGTATCAAAAGTCTGGAGTTTCTGCCATACGCTGCGCGATGACGGAGTCAGCTACGGGGATTACCTGGAGCAGCTCACCTACCTGCTGTTTCTCAAGATGGCTGACGAATACAGCCGGTATTACGGAAAGGACGTGGGCATACCCGGGCAATACAACTGGGAAAGTCTTAAATCCCGGAAAGGCTCGGCGCTTGAATCCCATTACATCCGGCTGCTGCGGGAGTTGGGGCGGCAAAAAGGGATGATCGGGCAGATATTTGTAAAATCCCAGAACCAGATCCAGGACCCGGCCAAGCTCTATAAGATCATTCACATGATCGATGCTGAAGACTGGGTGAGCATGGGTGCGGACGTCAAGGGCGATATTTACGAGGGTCTGCTGGAAAGAAACGCAGAGGACGTCAAAAGCGGGGCCGGTCAGTATTTTACCCCCAGGGCGCTGATCCGGGCCATGGTGGAATGCATCCGGCCTGAGCCAGGCAAAACCATTGCCGATCCCGCATGCGGCACAGGCGGTTTTTTCCTGGCGGCCTATGATTTCCTGGTGAATAATTACAACATGGATCGGGATCAGAAAATATTTCTGAAAAATGAAACCTTTTTCGGAAACGAGATCGTGGCAAATGCGCGGCGCCTGGCCCTGATGAACATGTTTTTGCACAATATCGGGGAGATCACCGGGGACTGCCCGATATCATCGGATGATGCGCTGGTTGCAGATGCCGGGAAACGATACGATTATGTTCTTACCAACCCGCCGTTTGGCAAAAAAAGCAGCATTACCATCACCAACGGCACCGGCAAGCAGGACAAGGAAGACCTGAAATACAACCGGCAGGACTTCTGGGCCACCACGTCAAACAAGCAGCTAAATTTTGTACAGCATGTGCGGACCATGCTAAAGACCACGGGCGAGGCGGCAGTGGTGGTGCCGGACAATGTGCTCTTTGAAGGCGGAGCCGGGGAAACGGTGAGGCGAAAGCTTCTGGAAAATACAGACCTGCATACCATTTTGCGGCTTCCCACAGGAATTTTTTACGCACAGGGGGTCAAGGCCAACGTGATTTTCTTTGAAAACCGGCCCGCAGCCAAAGACCCGTGAACAAAGGAGGTCTGGTTTTATGATTTCCGGACCAACGTTCATTTCACCAAGAAGAAAAACCAGATGACCTATGCGGATTTACAGGACTTTCTTGCCTGCTACAACCCGAAAAACCGCCACGAGCGGGTCGAAACCTTCTCGCCGGACACCCCGGGCGGCAGATGGCGGAAATTTTCGCGCGAAGAAATCATGGCCAGGGACAA
>JAIPDS010000015.1 GCA_021737565.1 Desulfobacteraceae bacterium
TGCCCACCTCCAGGCAAATCCTGGATAATCTACTTGGCTCATTTGCACCTCCTTTTTGCCAAGTAGTTTTACCCAAAATTTGCAAAAGCGGACAAATCATTTGCTATGAATTGCGGTCATATCATTTGCTATCAACAGCCTTGCAAAAATTATTTTCCTCTTGCCTGCTTGCTGTTGACTCCACGAGACCTTCCAGGCTCAGGTAATAAAGTGTGTCAAGCGCCAAAAATTGCCTTAGCTCCTCCACGGTCTTGGTTGCCGCGATAAGCTCTCCCCTGGTGGAAAAATCGATCCCGTAATGGCAGGGATAAACATGGGGAGGGCAGCTAACCCGCATATGAACCCGCCTTACGCCAAGCTCGCGAAGCGCCTTTACCCTGGTCCGCGCTGTTGTTCCCCTGATAATCGAGTCTTCTATAATTATAATGTCCTTTCCGGAAAGAAGCTCCTTTACAGGGTTGAGTTTCATCCTGACCCCGAAGTCCCTCATGCTCTGGGTGGGCTGGATAAAAGTACGGCCCACGTAATGATTCCGAATCATGCCCAGGTCAAACGGGATGCCTGATTCTTCCGAATATCCCAGGGCGGCGTAGTTGCCTGAATCCGGAAACGGCATCACAAGATCGGCCTCGACCGGGGCTTCCCTTGCAAGCCGGCGGCCGTGCGCCTTTCTGGTTAAATACACGTTTTTGCCGTATATAGTACTGTCAGGCCTTGCAAAATAAATGTATTCGAATATGCAGAATGTCCTTTTCACGGTTTTATGGGGGTAGATGCTGCGGACGCCATCGTCGTTTATTATCACGATTTCGCCGGGCTCAAGCTCGCGCACGAACCGGGCCCCCAGCAGGTCTAAGGCGCAGCTCTCCGAGGCCAGCACGTAATGTTCGTGAAGCTTTCCGAGACAAAGAGGACGAAACCCGTTGGGATCCTTTATCCCCACAACCTCCCCCCTGCTGGTCAGCACGACAAAGCAGTAGGCGCCTTTAAGGCGGGTTACGGCATTGACAAGGGCCTGTTCAAAACCGTGTTTTAAATTCTTGACAAAAAGATGCAGGAAAACCTCGCTGTCCATTGTGGTCTGGAAAATAGAGCCCTCTTCTTCCAGTTCCTGCTTTAAAATGTGGGCGTTTACAAGGTTGCCGTTGTGAGCCACGCCGTAGGATTTGCCCCGGTGATTTACTACAAAGGGCTGTGCATTTTCCAGCAATGAACCGCCGGTTGTTGAATAGCGCACATGCCCGATAGCACTGCACTCGCAGGCCAGCGACTCCAGGATTCGGTCGTCGAAGACATCGTGTACAAGGCCCATGCCCTTGTGGCAGTCTATCCGTCCGTCCCTGACCACCGCGATCCCGGCACTCTCCTGACCCCGGTGCTGAAGAGCATACAGGCCGAAATAGGCAAGACGGGCGGCCTCGGGATGCCTGTGAATGCCGAAAATTCCGCAGGATTCCCGCGGAAAAAGGTCGGTTTGATATGAAATTGTCATTTTATGTATTTACCCTGTATGATGATACTCCTGCAGGGACGCAACAGACAAAGCCTTTTGCTTTAAGGCGGCGATTGCCCGGCCCATTGCCCGCGCGCATGCAATGGTGGTGGCATATGGGATATTGAACTTCAGGGCCGCCCTGCGGATCATGTATCCGTCACGCCTGGTTTTATCTCCGGTGCCGGTATTTATTACAAGCTGAATTTCCCGGTTCATGATGGCATCCACCACATGCGGCCTGCCTGCTGATACCTTGTTGATCATGGCCGCTTCAATGCCGTTTTGAACAAAAAAATCACATGTACCCCTGGTGGCAAGAATTTTAAAACCCGCATCTGAAAACTGCTTTGCCACCGCCAGCACCGGTTTTTTATCACTGTCCTGAACACTTATAAACACAGCGCCGTGCCCCGGAAGATGCTGGCCTACCGCAATCTGGCTCTTTGCATATGCGCGGCCGAAATCCGCATCAATACCCATAACCTCGCCTGTAGACTTCATCTCGGGGCCCAGCAGGGTATCTGCCTCCGGAAACCTGTCAAACGGAAGCACGGCTTCTTTTACCGATATATGTGCGGGATGGACCTGGTCTGTAAATTCCAGTTCGCGCAGACTATGACCGGCCATAACCTTTGTTGCTATTCTTGCAAGCGGCACGCCCGTGGCCTTGCTCACAAACGGTACAGTGCGCGATGCCCTGGGATTAACCTCAAGCACATAAAGCCTGCCGTCTTTTATCGCGTACTGGACGTTCATAAGGCCTATCACGTTTAATTCTTCCGCCATTGCCCTGGTGGCGGCCGATATTTCCGCAATTTCTTCTTTCTTAAGGGAATAAGGGGGGAGCACACATGCTGAATCGCCCGAATGAACACCTGCAGCTTCTATATGCTCCATGATACCGCCTATTACCGTGTGACTGCCGTCTGAAACTGCATCCACATCTACTTCCACGGCATCCTCCAGAAACTTGTCAATAAGCACCGGGTATTCAGGCGAGGCAACGATTGCCAGGCGGGTGTAGTTTTCCATCTCAGCGTCATTGTATACTATCTTCATGGCCCTGCCGCCCAGCACGTAGGAAGGCCTGACTATCACGGGATATCCAATGCGGCGTGCTTCCTCTATGGCCTCTTTAACCGAGCGGGCGGTGGCATTCGGCGGCTGGGCAAGGCCCAGCCTGTTTAGCATGGCCTGGAAGTGCTTGCGATCTTCCGCCCTTTCAATACTTTCAGGGCTGGTGCCTATTATGGGAACCCCTGAATGCATCAGCTTAAGAGACAGGTTAAGAGGCGTCTGCCCGCCGAACTGAACAATAACACCGTCGGGTTTTTCCTTTTCAACGATGTGGAGCACGTCTTCATGGGTAAGGGGCTCGAAATAAAGCTTATCAGAGGTGTCATAATCGGTGGACACTGTCTCGGGATTCGAGTTAACCATGATGCTTTCAATCCCGAGCTCCCTTAACGCAAATGAGCCATGCACGCAGCAGTAGTCAAACTCTATGCCCTGGCCGATTCGGTTTGGCCCGCCGCCCAGGATCATGATTTTTTTTCTCTCCGAGACCCTGGCCTCGTCTTCTTTTTCATAAGTAGAATAATAATAGGGGGTGGCTGCCTCGAATTCAGCCGCGCATGTATCAACAAGCTTGTATACCGGGCGCAGCCCTTCTGATTTGCGTATTTCCCGGATTTTTGATCCCCCGAGTCCGGTTAAAAAACCTATCTGATAATCGGAGAATCCGTATTCCTTGGCTTTCTTCATAAAATCAAAGGAAAGCTCGCCTCCGGAGTCCGCAAGCTGTTTTTCCATTTTTGCAAGGGCCAGAAACTGGCACAAAAACCAGGGATCTATTCCCGTAAGAGAATATATTGCATCAACGCCCATGCCGCTTAAAAGTGCCCGGCGCAGGTAAAAAATACGTTTGCTGGTGGGCCTTGCAAGCATCTGCTCTATTTCGGAAACAGACAGGGGAGGATATTCAGGATCTGATTCGTCCTTTCCGTCCGCGCCAAACCCGTATCTACCGATCTCCAGGGATCTAAGGCCCTTTTGCACAGCCTCTTTAAAAGTCCGTCCTATGGCCATGGTCTCGCCCACGGAGCGCATGGAGGTGGTAAGCTCGTCTTTTGCCTCCGGGAATTTCTCAAAAGTCCAGCGCGGAATCTTGACCACGCAGTAATCCAGGGCCGGCTCAAAAGAGGCTACTGTTTCTCCTGTTATGTCATTGGGTATTTCATCAAGGGTGTAGCCCACGGCAAGCTTTGCCGCGATCTTTGCGATCGGAAAACCGGTGGCCTTCGATGCCAGGGCCGAGCTTCGCGAAACCCGGGGGTTCATCTCAACCACTATGAGTTCTCCGTCTTTTGGATTGACCGCAAACTGTACGTTTGACCCGCCGGTATCAACACCGATTTCCCGCAGAATGGCAATTGAGGCATCGCGCATGACCTGGTATTCAACATCGGTAAGGGTCTGGGCCGGGGCAACGGTGATACTGTCTCCGGTATGCACGCCCATGGGATCAACGTTTTCAATTGAACACACAATAACAACATTGTCGTTTTTGTCGCGCATCACCTCCAGTTCGTATTCTTTCCAGCCAAGCACCGATTCTTCAAGCATCACCTGACTGATCATGCTTGCATCAAGGCCATGGGAAGCTATTTCCTCCAGGTCCTCCGGATTGTAGGCCACCCCTCCGCCGGTGCCGCCCAGCGTGAATGCGGGTCTTATTATTATGGGATATCCTATGTCTCCTGCTATCTTTCGGGCTGTCTCCATGTCATTGGCAATCCCGCTTTTGGGAATCCTGAGATTGATCTTTTCCATGGCCCGGCAGAACCGCTCCCGGTCTTCAGCCTTGTGTATGGCATCCAGGCGGGCGCCGATCATCTCCACGCCGTATTTTTCCAAAACCCCGGATTCTGCCAGGGCCACCGCTGTGTTCAGCCCTGTCTGGCCACCGAGGGTGGGAAGTATGGCGTCAGGCCGCTCCTTTTCAATGATCATTTCCACGGTAGCCGGCGTGATCGGCTCAACATAGGTATGATCGGCAATCTCCGGGTCTGTCATTATGGTGGCGGGGTTTGAGTTTACAAGAACAACACTGTAGCCCTCCTCCTTTAAGGCCTTGCAGGCCTGGGTGCCGGAATAGTCAAACTCGCAGGCCTGACTTATTATGATCGGACCCGCGCCTATTATCAGGATCTTTTCAATATCTGTACGTTTGGGCATAAATATTAATCCACCTGGGCACAGCTTTATTTATTGTCTCTTACCATACGTGCAAACTCGCCAAACAGATACCCTGCATCATGCGGCCCCGGGGCGGCCTCCGGATGGTACTGAACAGAGAACACCGGATACTGCTTATGGCGGAAACCCTCCAGGGTATCGTCATTCAGATTGATATGGGTTATTTCCACCGCGTTCTGGTCCAGTGTGTCCGGGTCCACTGCAAAGCCGTGATTCTGGGATGTAATTTCCACCTTGCCGGTTGCAAGGTTTTTCACCGGCTGGTTTACCCCGTGATGACCGAACTTGAGCTTAAAAGTTTTTCCTCCCAGTGCCCGGCCCAGAAGCTGTATGCCCAGACATATCCCGAAAATCGGCTTGTATCCTATAAGGTCCCTTACAGTATCGACTGCATATAAAAGGGGCGCGGGGTCTCCCGGCCCGTTTGACAAAAAGATCCCGTCCGGGCAAAGACGTTTCACGGTTTGCGCGGCCGTGTCCGCAGGCAGCACAAGCACCTGGCATCCCGCATTTTCAAGACATCTTAGGATATTGTATTTAACCCCGCAGTCTAAGGCCGCTACCCGCAGCCTGTCCGTATCCCTGTCCCAGAGGCTTTCATCCATGCGTTGTGCAGGAAACGGATGCGACCTGTTATTTTTCCAGTAATAGGGTTTTTCCGCGGTCACGAACCTGACAAGGTCCTGGCCGGTCATGGGTGGTATCTGCGCAGCCCTTGCACTGAGTGATAAGGGATCAAGATCCTGCGTGGAGACAAAAGCCCGCATTGCGCCGGCCTGCCTTATATGCCGGGTTAAGGCACGGGTATCAAGCTCGTCAATCCCCATAACACCCTGGGATTCAAGATAGCCTGCAAGGCTGCCGGTAGCGCGGAAGTTGCTGTAGTTTTCCTGGTATTCGCGGATAATCAACGCCGAGACCTGAACACGGTCCGATTCTATATCCTCGAAATTGACACCGTAATTGCCGATCAGAGGATAAGTCATTGTCACAAGCTGGCCCCTGTAGGAAGGATCTGTCAGGATTTCCTGGTAACCGGTCATGCCGGTGTTAAAAACCAGTTCACCGGAGATCTCACCAGGACCTGTAAAGCTTCGGCATTCAAATGCCCGCCCGTCTTCTAATGCAAGCAGAGCTTTCATAAGGTTCAAGGTTCAAAGTTCAAAGTTCAAGGTTCAGGGGGAATGCAACTGCATTAAAAACGTTTAACGGAAAAATTTAACACCGGGTCTGCAAAACTGCAACTGTTTTCCGCCCGGCTCGCACACCCCCGCCTAGCTGCTTAGTATGGTTTGGATCAGACAGGCCTGTGGGGCGTTTTGTGTACCCGAATTATTCCAGCGGCTCATTTACCCGCATGGCCCATACCCCGCACGGACAGGCCGCTGCGCAAAACCCGCATCCTATGCACAGATCCGGATCAGAGACGTATTCATAATCTTCTTTCGAGCCCTGTTTTCTCGATATTGCGCCCTGAGGGCATATGGTCTCGCAAACCCCGCAGTCCCTGCAGGTTCCGCAGGAAGCGCAATTTGCACCGCACTGATCCAGGCCTGAAAACGACGTGATCCTGGGATCAAAGTATTCCAGCGTAATCCTTGAAGAATCGATCACCTGGCCGGTTTCCTCCAAAGGCTGTCCGCCCTGCAATTGCCGGTTTATGGCCTCTGCCGCTTTTCTTCCCGCGCCGATTGCGTCCGTTAAAAGGCCGGGTTTAACAATATCTCCTATGGCAAAAACCCGGGGATCACTTGTCTGAAAATAACTGTTCACCTTTACAAATCCCTTTTCCAGATCAACCGAACCAGGCAGAAAATCCGTGTCAGGGATGTCTCCGATTGATACCACAACCGTGTCAGCCTCAATTACTTCGCCTGATTCAAGCACAACACCCTGCTCTGTGATCTCGCGGACAAAGCACGGCCAGCGAAATACAGCGCCGATAGCTTCGGCCATCCGCCTTTCTTCTCCGAATGAAGCCGGCTTCTGAACATCTATGAGCGTGATGTCTTTTGCGCCGAGCCGGGCTGCTTCGACTGCAACATCGCAGCCCACGTTGCCGGCGCCTATGACGGCCACCTTTTGACCGGCATCAATCCGGTTCTCCCTGGCAGCTGCCAGAAAATCGTTTGCATAAATAGTGGCTCCTTTGCCTGCGACATTCAGGGTGCGCGGCTTTGCCGTGCCTGCTGCCATCACCACGAAATCGTAATCTGCCTTTAACTGCTCTATATCATCTTTTCCCAGGCGCTGCTGAAGATGTACATGCGGCAGCACGGATCTTACGCGTTCGAGTTCCGCCTCTAAAACATCTGCCGGGATTCTGGCCTCCGGGATAAGACTGCTCATTTTGCCGCCGAGTTTTTCCGACATGTCAAAGATCACGGCTTCATGGCCCGCCATCCGAAGCTGCCAGGCAACAGATATCCCGGCCGGGCCTCCACCTATCACCGCGATTTTTCCCCCTTCAGCAGGCGGCAGATCAGGGGGCTGCGCCCGGATACTTTCCTTGCCCAACCGGGTGATATCCACAGGTGGCATGTTTGCGGAATTCCTGGTACATGACTCCATACACAGGTTGGGACACAGGTATCCGCAGACCGAAGCCGGAAAAGGTGTATATGAAAGCGCCATATCCACGGCCTCGTCCATCCGCCCTTCGCGCACCAGCCTCCACCTTTCGTGCACCGGAATCCCGGTTGGGCACGAAGCCTGGCAGGGCGGTGTATAAAACCGGTTTTCCCATACAGGCACAAAACTGCGAAAGATGCCTGTGGCAACCACCGGCACAGGGCTCATGTCCATATCGGTCAGATCGCCGACCAGCCCGCCTTCCCCCAGCTCCTTGTTCCATACCGAACGCCGAAATTCTGAAATTGAACGTATTTTACTTACAACCTTGTCGCCCGGCCCCCGTGCTGAAATCATCTGCCAGTGCTCGCGCTCGACAAGCTTTTCATATAGCCCGGTACGGCCGATTGCCTCAAGAAAACGGGCAAGATTCTCCTTTAACCACTGCCAGTCCGCATCCGTAATCGGCATAAGGCGAGCATCGCTTTTACTGTAGCCCCCGTGCGGGCCCCGGAAAAAAACCCTGCCGCTCACCATGCCCACAAGCGGACGATATCCAAGGACATTTCCAGGAGTGCGTGCCTCGACCCCGCAGATCACGGCAATACCTCCGGCCATGAACTCTCCGAAGTAATCCCCCGCAGAGCCAAGAACCCAGAGCTCGGGAGGATCAAACCTTGGGTTCTGCTTGGTCATGGTCATGCCCCGGGCGCCTATATCGCCTGCAACATAAATCCTGCCCTGGGCCATTGCGTTTGCCACTCCGTTTGAGGCATTTCCGCGTACTATAATCTCCGCCCCTGCATTTAACCATCCCACGTCATCGGAGGCTGGCCCGAAATTTTCTATGCGCGTGCCAGAAAAGCCCATTGAGCCCAGACGCTGGCCCGAATGGCCGACAACTTTGATGTGAAGCGGCTTATTTCCGGCCCGCCAGAGTCTTCCGCCTATACCGTGCTGGCCAAAGGCCTCCACCTTGATCCTGCGATGACCATTTGACACGGCCTCCTGGAGGCGCTCCTCGAGCACCCTGGATTCGAGCCGGATGTCTTGTTCGCGCCCGGATATCAAATGATATTGCTGCTGGTCATCCATTTTCCCCCCTATACAACGTAGCTGATCCGCAGCCTGTCTGCGGCGGCCTTGTCGCTTATGCCCAGGGCGTCTGACATGCCTATGGGAAGAGATGTTGATCTTCCCAGCGGGGCAACGATCTTGCGCAGCTCTGTATCAAAGGATACATACATGTCAACTATCCGCTGGGCGACGTCCTCCGGATCAAGCCTGCGATACAACCTGGGGTCCTGGGAAGTGATGCCTTTGGGACAAAGCCCTATGTTGCAGATGTTGCACCTTCCGGTCTCCGAGCCCAGGCAGCCTGCTGCGGCCTGCATCACGTATTTGCCTACCTGGACCCCGCTGGCCCCGAGCATGATCAGGGCTGCCGCATTTGCAGCCAGGTTCCCGCTCTTTCCGATACCTCCGCCCGCAAACAACGGAATTTCATTCTGCTGGCCCAGTTGGACCAGGTTTAAATAACAGTCCCGCAGGCAGCTCGCAATCGGATGTCCCATGTGATCAAGGGACACGTTGTAGGCAGCACCTGTTCCGCCGTCTTCCCCGTCTATTGCAAGCCCTGCCGCGTAAGGGTTTCGGGTCAGGTTGTTTAACACGGCAAGAGCCGTGGATGTGCCGGAAATCTTCGGATAAACAGGAACCCTGAATCTCCAGGCCATGGACATGGACTGGATCATCTTTGCCACCGCCTCTTCGATGGAATACTTTGTCTGATGAGTGGGCGGGCTGGGAAGGTTTACCCCCATGGGAACGCCTCTTATGGCCGCTATCAGCCTGTTTACCTTGTGCCACATCAAAAGCCCGCCGTCGCCGGGTTTTGCCCCCTGTCCGTACTTGATTTCTATTGCGCACGGGTCAACCTTCATCTCGGGAATCGCGTGGATTATCTCGTCCCAGCCGAAATAGCCGGAAGCTATCTGCAGTATTACATAGCGCAGAAACCTGGAGCGAAGCAGCCTTGGTGGACACCCGCCTTCTCCTGTGCTTATGCGCACCGGCATGCCCATCTCCTCGTTTAAATATGCAATCCCCATCTGCAGCCCCTCCCACATGGTCGGGGAGAGGGCACCGAATGACATGCCGCCTATTATCAGGGGGTAAATTTCCCGCACCGGCGGTATCCAGCCGTGTTCCCTCAACCGCTTCATGTTTTCCTCCGGCGGCAGGATCCTGCCGAGAAGCGTGCGCAGCTCGAATTCGTGGCGGCCTGCATCAAGGGCGGGGTCTGTTAGCATCGAAATCCTTGTGAACTTGATCTGATCAAGCAACCCGCCAGGCGAATTCCTTCGACCGCCCCTGCGTTGCGCCTGGCCGCCCCGGTTTAGATGAAACCTGAGCTTGTCAGGCTCATCGCTTCTATACGGCATTATGGCGTCATTGGGACAGACCATTGCGCACATGCCGCACCCAACGCAGCGGTAAGCCGGATCAGTTCGCTGGCGCACGCCGTAATATATCTTAAATCCACTTACCGGCCGAAGGGAAGCATTTATAGCAGCCTCCACGGTTCTTTTCCTGAACACAGCGGGTTCGATTGCGTTTACCGGGCACACAGCGGTACAACTACCACACAATGTGCACTTTTCCATGCTCCAGGCTATCTGCCAGGGCAGATCCTTTATGCTTAATGTAGACGCGGTAATCTCTGCATTTGTCTGCATATGCTCACCTCCCGGCGATCCGGGTTCACGACCGCCGTATCAAGATGCATGGGTTGAAAATCAGAAGCTTTATCACGGTCGGGCAGTATATAATCAAGACCGCATACCTCGGAGGAAAAAACGTATGTTCCCGGGTTGCCTCCCACCACCCCGGGACGCAGCTTCTTTCTGTCCTGGGCCATAAACATGGTGTTATCCGGCAACACTCCTATTACGCAGTTTGGCCCGTCTATTATCAGCTTTCTGCAGGTGCGCTTAAGGTGCTTTAAAAACTCGCCGTTTGGATGCGATTCCAGGTCCCCGTCCTGCAGGGGGGTAATTACATGCTTATAGGCCTCCACCCCCAAACCCAGGTGTTTTAAGGTATAATGAAGAATATGAACAAATACTTCGGAATCAGAATAAAAGCCGGTATATCCCGGCTCTGCCCTGGATCTTAAATACTGCCTGATAGGCACAAATGCGGTATTTTCACCGTTTGTCATGGTGGAAAAGCCCTGAATAAAAAAGGGATGACAGGCATACAGGTCAATGGCGTAATTTGTGTTCTGCCTGCCCTGGGCCATAATAATCCTGGCATTTAACTTCTCGTTTCCCAGCTCCAGGTATTTGCCCACAGCAAGGGGATCGCCTATTTCCTTTATCATTATGGTATCCGGCCAGAAGGAAAAAACGATCATGTCCTTGTTTTCCCTGCCCATTTCCTGGAGGGTAAGCCGGATGCCAACCAGCCGGGCCTCTTTTTCCTCCCGGGACAGCTCCTCCCATTCCTCTGGGTATTCATAGGCCCGGATCAGGTACATGTCCCGCCTGGGCACTCCGGGGGGCGGCACCTTTGGGACCTTTATCGTGATCTTGTACTTGGTCAAAAAACCCATGTTGATCATATAGGAATCCAGGCGCTTAATACCCGGCTCCGTAAAAATACCGGACAAAATAGGTTCATCTTTCATTTCTTCAAGCGGCCCGCCAAGATCCCTTAAAAAAAGGCCCACCCCGGAGCCGTCATGCCCCTCGCGCATTACATCCAGGGCGTTTAGGGCGGTCATCGGGGAAACAGGTGTGTCGCTTGTAATTGCAACGAGCCTGCACATTTTTGCTTACTCCTATTTGTTAGAATAAAATTCGGGCAAAATTCATAAAGCAAGACCCGTACCAATTTATAATTTTAACTTCACTTCTTAAAATTGCCACGATTTGGGATTATTACGACAGGATGGATTTTTATGGGCTTAACAATTTTGTTAAAATTAATACATTTCTTTTACAAAAACGTAAATTCAATTGAGAATCCGGAAGGATTAATCCCGGTCAGGAAAAAGCCCCGCCTTCTTCCCCCATGACAGAGGGATCAAAAAGCTCGGGGAAATAGTACCTTAACACGTGGGCGGGAAAACCTATCCTTAAAGGAGCCCTGTGGGAATCCGAGTGTACCAGGCCTTCTGCAATGAGCCTGCTTACAATGCGCCTGGCGTTTCTTCTGCTCTGGTGCCCCATGTCCATAATCGGTCCGGCCTCGCCTCTTGGGATCTCCCCCCTGAAAAACAGGGCCTTTAAAAGACGGCCGGCCCGCGAATCCAGAGAAGCCAGAGAACCCATGGGTTCCTGCCTGTCTTTCATATACATATCAATCCTGGTATCTATCCTGTCCAGGGCAAGGACCCTTTCCATAAACCGCACCTGATCAAGGCAGGTTTCAAGGAAAAACATGCAGAAATCGGCAAAAAACGCCTGGTCAAAGCCGGTCTTCTCGGAGTTTGGCGAATCTGCGGACTGAAGATTTGTCATGTACCACTGCTTGTTCCTGGAAAAACCCCTGGAAAGCGACCACAGGTTGCCCCTGTTAATGCCGGCAAGGGCCATGTAGAGCCCTGAAAAAAGACGCGCCACCCTGCCGTTTCCGTCCCTGAAGGGGTGAAGCCAGGTAAGCCGGTGATGGGAAGCTGCCGCGGCCAGAAGTTTTTCATCGCCGTGAAAATTTTCCTGGTGATAGAGAAGTTCGAACTCCCGGTATTTTTCTTCCAGGCCCCCGGGGCCGGGACCGTGAGGCGTCCTTCCTCCGTCCATGGAAACCTCTGCATCACGCATCTTTCCGGGCATTACCCTGTATCCCGTAAATCCTCCGCCGCTGTGGGTAAAAAGGTGCTCTTGGGGAAGCATTTCGTAAAACGAGCTGTGTATGCGCGAAACATAGTCGAATGAGCAGATATTTTCAGGAGGATCTGAAACAATTTCCCGCATCAGGCGCCTTTCCGTCTCCACGTGGGCCGCACAGAGCTGCTGGGCATATCGCTTTTCACTGTCCTGGGAAAACTTTTTGTTAAGCGCTGCTTCAATATCGACTACAGAAGTCTTGTGCCCCTCTATGAGATTGGAATAATAACTGTTCAAAAACCTGAGCCTGTCGCCCAGGGCCTTTGCGGTCTCCGGCGCTATCCTGCCTTCAAGAGTGGCAGAAGAGACTATGACCTCCTGGGCCGCATCCTTTAATTCCCCGAGACGGACTGCCGGCAAGGCCGGGTATAGCGAAAAATCGCTCATGATCTTCTCGACAACCTGTTTAATTTATTTCCGGTTTTGTGTCCGGTTTACATTTAGCATTAAAGGCATAAAAAAAATTTAATCCGGCTTAAAATGTCCGGTTCTATGTCTGGTTATAATATATTTTTAAGCCGGTATCAAGAAAATTTGAAAAAAAACAGAATGAAAATTTATCAGTTCAATGCAGCTATGCCAACGGAAATCCTGATGACTGGCAAAACCGCAATCCGGTTACCGGGATGCTGCCCAAGGCGGGACGGTCTTTTCGTCCGCTGCATTCGGGCCTGGCATCTGCACGGCGTGCTCCGCCGCGTCCGGCGAACTCGCGCACTGTCGTGCGCTCAAACAAGCGCCGGCCGCTATGGCATTATTATACGAGGAAACTCCTTTTTCGCACCGCCGTCAGGGCAACGAAGTGCAATTTCGTAAGAGCGCAAAAAAATGATTTCCTTGGAAGGCGGTCCTACGGGGCGGAAATTTTCAGGAGCAGGGTTGATCTTTTTGCAGGGACTTTCAAGGAAGTCCAAGGTCGGGGGCAGTTTTTGAAGCGACATTGAGCGTTTTCGGGAAAAATTCAGCAAATGCCGGAGCGTAATAATTTCAAACTGTTTGAGGCCGACAGGCCGAGTTTTTGAAATTTTAGCGGAGGCATTTGATGAATCCCGAAAACGGTCAGGAGCGAAAAAACTGCCCCGACCTTGGACTTCCTTCCGGCAAAAACTACGGTCAGGTCTCAGGGATGCAGGGCGCAACAGAACTGTCTTGTCCGCATGGCCATCGTCTGCGCCATCGGAATTTACCCAATAACACAAATGCTGAAGCTTAACTTTTAATTTTAAGTGTTACAATATGCCCGGAATTTATATCTGGAAGCTTCCAAGGACCTGGTCCTGCGAACCTGCGGGGCGGTTAGTGCATCTGCATTATTCCAGCGCAGTGCCCGGCCGAATCCAGAAGACGGTCAGTAGTGAACGAACCGCTCCGCAGGCCCTCTATTCACTGTATTCCGGCATTATCCACACATACGAATACCAGAACCACTTTGATCCGTCTTCAGAAGGTGCTGTAATGGTATACAAGGTGCGCCTTGTTTCAAGTCTCTCCGTGGAAACCGTCCGAATTTCAAAGGTTCCGTCTTTACGCTTATACTTTGTTTCGCAGTTGGCCCGCCCGCTTACAAAACACTGGAGCCCGCCAGCCCTGAGTTCCTCATTTTTAACCAGCAGTTTCAATTCAGGAGGATTCTGATCCCGGACAACCGGGTTCTCAGGCTCGGATTCCACCACCCCCAGGGCATGCATTTTAATCTTCCCGGTAAAGCTTTCCATTTCTCCATAATTGAAATTCATGGGAAACCTGGGCAGCAGAAACCTGTTGCCCTGCTCATGCATAACTCCTGATTTCTGGGCTGCTGCAGCCCGGTACCCGTACTTTTTGAGCACCTCTATCATATCCGGATGATATTCCCCGAAAGGATATGCATAAAGATCGGGTGTAATTCCAAGATGGTCTTTAAACATCCTGTGCGATCTTTCCAGGTCCTTTTCAAACCTTTTTGCAATATCTTCTTGCCGATGGTTTAAAAAATACTCGTGGGAATGAGAATGATTGGCCAGTTCAAACCCCTTGTCGCGAAGTTCTGCAAGCTGCGACCAGCTCATGTAATTGGGGCCGCCCACGTGCCTGGTGGGAACAAATACAGTTGCTTTATACCCATATTTTTCAAGCAGGGGGACCGCGTTTTCAATTACAGATTTATAAGCATCATCAATGGTCAGCACCGCAGTTTTCTCCGGCACCGGCTCCTCTGAATGCAGAAGATCCAAAGCCTCGCCAAGGGTTAGGAGCGTATAATCTTTTTTTTCAAGATATTCCAAGTGCTCTTTAAACTGACTAATTGAGACACTGGTGGACGGATACTTATCCTCCATCCCGAAATGGTGATAGACAAATCCCCTTACCTGGCCGGACCCTGAATCATTTTCAGGAGCGGCTCCCGCAGCAGCCGCACTAAATAAATTCCCAAAAAAAAGTAACATACAGATTATTAAAAATCCGCAAAATAAGTTTTTTCCTGTCATAAACCCTCTCAGAACCAATTTGCCATTCACTCGAAGTGCGGTGTAAACCCCGCCGGTTTTCTTCCAAAATTCATCCAGACCCGTTAAACAAACGTAACCCGGATTAAAGCGTTTTTCAATCTCATCCGAATTATCCAGCCTCCAAAATGGCTTGAAAAATTACATAAAAAAGTTATTGTATATGCTTTCGGAAATATCAGAAGACCAATATGTATAAGGAGATATTATGAGGTTCGGCAAAAAAGTGTTTGCCGTGGTTATTGTATGCATTCTTTTTACAGCAGCGGCTTTTTTAAATTCTTGCGGACGGGGGGATGCGCAATCAGATATTGATCCGGACAAAATAATCGGGAAGGTGGAACTTCCCCCGCTTAACAATAATAAAAAAGGCGCTCCACGGGAAGCCGGGATAAAAGAAAAATATGAACGAAAAGGGGCGGAACAGAAAAGCCGGAATCCCCTCCCCAAAAATATCAACACAAAACTTCCCGATTTTACGCAATATAAAGACGTTGAAACAAAAAAAAAGAAATTCTTCAACTTCCTGCGCCCGATCATCCGCGTGGAAAACCACAAGGTGTTAAAAGAAAGGGCCTATGTGCTGTTAAAATGGCAAAAGTACAAAAACGGCGAAGAGCTTGTTGAGAAAGAAAAAAAACGCCTTGTCCGGCTTGCGGAAAAATATCGCGTGAAATCGGAATATTCGAAAGGAGGCACCTTTTTCAGGGACCTTTTAATCCATATAGACAAGGTACCGGTTGATCTTGCCCTCATACAGGCGGCCAAAGAGTCAGCCTGGGGAACATCCTACTTCGCCAGGGAGGGCAACAATCTTTTTGGCCAGTGGTGCTTTGAAGAAGGCTGCGGTCTTGTGCCGCGCCGGCGTCCGGAAGGCGCCACTTACGAGGTTAAGGCCTTTGACGATGTTTCAGATTCGGTAAGAGCATACATACACAATCTCAACTCCCATCCCGCTTACAAGGATCTTCGACTGGAGCGCTACCGGATGCGCCTGGCAGGCAGGGAACCAGACGGCCATTACATGGCCTCTGGTCTTGAAAAATACTCGGAAATCGGTATTGAATACGTAAGAACAGTCAGACAGATGATCCGGGGCAATCAACGATTCATGGGCATCCATGATTCAACAGACAGCATATAGCCCACCCGAAGTCAACAGCCGGTTGGCAGACTGAATAAGGAGGTCTCATGCCGCTGTTAGATAGGCATATAATGAATAATTCCATAGGGCAATGGCTTCTGGCGCTGCTTGCGGTAACTGTTATTACCGGGGCAATAATCCTGATCAGAAAACTGCTGGCCCGGCATGCATCAAAGGGCGACCCGGCAAAAACCGCCGGAGCCGGCGGGATTTTATTCGAAATCATAGGCCGGACAAAACCTTATGCCCTGTTTTTCGCCTCCCTCTATCCCGCCTCCCTGATGCTCACCCTTGCCGAACGAGGCAGGAATGTTGCAGCAGGTGTGGCTTTTATAGCAGTTGCCTTCCAGTTCGGCATTTGGGGTAATTATTTCGTTACTGCAGCCATACGGCGATACATGGGTAAAAAACCCGGGGAGCCTGCGGCCGAATCCGGAATAACCGTGATGACGCTTCTTGGCAGGGCCGCGCTGTGGATCTTTATTCTCCTGGTAGTCCTTGAAAACACGGGTATAAACGTGGCAACCCTGATTGCAAGCCTTGGTGTGGCCGGTATTGCCATAGGCCTTGCCACCCAAAACATTCTGGGAGATCTGTTTGCCTCGCTTTCAATTCTCCTGGACAAGCCTTTTGAAGTGGGCCATTTTATAATAGTTGGAGAGCATCTTGGAACGGTTGAGAAAATAGGGCTAAAGACCACCCGAATCCGCAGCCTTAGCGGAGAACTCCTGGTATTCGGGAACAACGACCTGCTGCAGAGCCGGATCCGAAATTTCACCAATTTCAGAGAAAGGAGAGTTGTCTTCACATTTGGCGTCCGCTACAGCACCCCTTCGCTAAAGCTAAAAAAAATTCCGGAAATCGTCAGAAATATAATAGAAAATATTGAAAATACCAGGTTTGACCGCGCCCACTTCAAGTCCTTCGGCGATTTTTCCCTTGAATTCGAGGTGGTCTATTATGTTCTCAGCCCGGACTACCTTGTGTATATGGATATTCAGGAAAAAATCAACCTCGGGATTTTCGAAGCATTCGAGGAACAGGGAATCGATTTCGCGTTTCCCACCCGAACCATACACATCGAGGAAATGGCCGGACAAAAACCTTCCGAAGGGAGGAAAGGAAGTTGATCAATGGCCTCCAGATCAGCGGGACTGCTCATGTACAGGGAAAAAAAAGGTAAAATCGAAGTACTTCTTGTTCATCCGGGCGGCCCTTTCTGGAAAAACAGGGACCAGGGGGCCTGGTCTATTCCCAAGGGAGAATACGAGGCCGGCGAAGATACCCTTGAGGCCGCAAAACGAGAGTTTGAAGAGGAGCTGGGGTTTCCCGCCCCCTCAAAAGATTTTACAAACCTCGGGGAAATCCGCCAAAAAGGCGGTAAAAGGGTATGCGCATGGGCCTTTGAAGGAGACTGCGACCCCTCCCTGATTTCGAGCAACACATTTTCCATGCAGTGGCCCCCGGGGTCGGCAAAGACAATGGAGTTTCCGGAAGTAGACCGTGCACAGTGGTTTGACCCGGATACGGCCCGGAAAAAAATCAATCCTGCTCAGACAAATTTTATTGACGCCCTTGAAAATATCCTTAAAAAAGCATAAACCTGCTGCCGGAACTGCCGGAAAGATGCCTGTTCCGGTTGCCGGAACCTGTTTAATGCTTATCTTGCCAGAAGAAACACCCTGATATATATTCCGGGAAATTTAAAATGACACTTATTTTAAAACATTTAAAAAGAAAGGAGTTTTTGTCATCCATGGCAGAAGTTGCTGAGTCAGACAGTACGCAATCCGCAAAAACAAAAAAACAAGCAGTTAAAATACGCGAAATGACAATCGACGACTTAGGAGATGTATTCCACCTGGGCGAACACCTTTTTGAGGCCAGAAAGGCACCCAATACCTACCGGGCCTGGGACGAATACGAGGTGGCGGACCTTTTTTACAGCGACACCGAATACTGCCTGGTGGCCGAGCACGAAGGCGAAATCGTGGGCTTTGCGCTGGGCACGACCATAAACAAGAACCGCTCAGCCTGGAAATACGGATACCTGCTGTGGCTGGGGGTTCTGCCGGAATACCAGCGATCAGGGATCGCGGAAAGACTGTTTTACCGGTTTAAATCAATTATGCTCCACGACGGAGTACGCATCCTGGTTGTGGACACGGAAGCTGACAACCGTCCGGCCATCAAATTTTTTCAGAGACAGGGTTTTGCCAACCCACAGGAGCATGTATATCTTACCATGAACCTGGACCAGGAGCGCCAGCGCATGAAAAAACGCGACCAAGGCAATTAAACGGATTTTTGATGATAAACCGCGACCGGCTCAAAAAACTTCTCAGCAGGCTGATAGACATCTACAGCCCCTCGGGAAAAGAAAACGACATTCTCGAGTACCTTGAGCGGTATTTCAAAAAAAACGGGGTTCCTGCAACCGCCCAGCCTGTGGACGATACCCGGTACAACCTGGTGATAATGCCTGAAACCGGCGAGGCAGAACTCGCACTGATAGGACATGTTGATACCATAACCGCATACGATATCGAGGATTACGGCTTCCGCGAATCTGAGGACACAGTTTCAGGGCTGGGCGCGGCTGACATGAAATCAGGATGCGCGGCCATGGTGGAGGCCTTCCTTGACATCAGAAAATCCTGCGGCCCCAAAACGCCCGCGGCCCTGTGCCTGGTGGTGGGTGAGGAGGAAAACGGGGACGGCGCGGCAAGATTAATTGAGGATTACCACTTTCCATGGGCTGTGATAGGAGAGCCGACAAACCTGACCGCCTGTCTTAGCTGTTACGGCTATCTTGAAACCCAGATGACAAGCACGGGGAAAAGGCTGCATGCCTCGCTTGCAAACAACCGGCAAAACACCATAGAGGTCCTGCTTGAAACGATGCTTCGCGTATCCCAATACCTGCGCGACCAGAGACCCGAGCTTGTCTACAATTTCCGGGACTTATACAGCAGCCGCTCCGGGCTGACAGTCCCGGACCGCTGCGAAGCATGGCTTGACATACATATCCCCCCTGATGCAGCCATAGGAGAAATCGTAACCGAACTCGAAGAAGCTTGTATGCCGCAAAAATCACCAACTTCGCCCATAGAGTCCGGTTTTCACATAGAAACCATTGATGCCGGCTACCGGCTTCCGGAAAAAGGCGCGGTTGTGAGCGCAATAAGAGATGTATACAGCGAACTCGGAATTGACTGGCAAAGCGGAGATTTCCGCAGCCACTCAGATGCAAACCAGCTTTGGGCGGCCGGGATAAAACCGATCGTAATGGGGCCGGGGCGCCTGGAAAATGCACATGTGCATGACGAGAACGTATCCATGCAGCAGGTCATACAGGCTGCGGAAATATACCGGGGATTGCTTCAGCGGCTTTTCTGCCCGCAGCATTAAAAAGGGAGCTTGCCATGAGTAAAATCGACAGGCGCACCTTCTTAAAACAGGCCCGTGCAATTCTCTGTTTAGCCGGGGGCTCCATGCTGCTCCCCCCGCGGATTTGGGCTGATAAAGTGAAACCAGACATTGCCGTGGTAAACGGGGAAATAGAGCAAGCGGTGAAAAAGGCGGTGCAAATCCTCGGCGGAATGGCAAGATTTGTAAAACCTGGAAGCCGGGTTGTTATCAAACCGAACATGAGCTTTGACACCGGCCCTGAACGTGCGTCAAACACTCATCCCCTGGTTGTAAAAACCCTGGCGCAGATGTGCATGGACTCGGGAGCCGAGAGGGTACTGGTGCTTGACAATCCGCTCAGGCCCGCGGAAAGATGCATTGAAAACTCCGGCATCGGAGAGGCGTGCGAATCTGTTAAAAGAGGGATAGTAAGAACCTTTACCGATTCCTCCCGCTTTGAGGAGGTAAAAATCAGAAACGGGAAAACCCTTAAAAAAACCGAGGTAATGAAAGAGGTTTTAAACTCAGATGTTCTGATAGCCGCACCTGTTGCAAAAACCCATTCAGGCGCCGGGGTTAGTCTTTCCATGAAAGGTATGATGGGACTGATCTATAACCGCGGGATAATGCACCGGCTGGATCTTCATGAAAGCATAGTGGATCTGGCCTCTCTTCTTACCCCGCAGCTTACGCTAATAGATGCATCGCGCGTGCTTTCCTCGGGCGGGCCAGGAGGGCCTGGAAAAGTGCTCACACCCGGGAACATAATAGCATCCACCGACATGGTGGCCGCAGATGCTTACACGGTATCTGCTTTTCAATGGTACGGCGGCCGCTATGATCCCGACCAGATAAAACATATCCGCCTGGCTCACCGGCGTAAAATCGGGCGCATGGATATCGAAAATTTGAACATAAATAAAACCTCTGTCTGATAATGCGCTTCAGACGAACAGCCCAGCTGATCTCTCTGGCGATATTTCTGCTGGCACTCGCCCTTTCACGCAGCATTGCAGTCTCTGACCTGTTTATAAGAATGGATCCAGCCCTGATCGGAACCGCGGCCCTGGCAGGCCGAAAACTGGCATGGACATTTCTGCCCGCCGCAGTGGTTTTGCTTTCAGCTATTGTTTTCGGCAGAATCTTCTGCGGCTACATATGCCCCATGGGAACAACAATAGATGCGGCTGATTATTGTTTTTCACGCCCGAGTAAAAAGCGGGGCAACACCTCCCGGATTTCTTTGCGCCTGAAATACTGTATTCTTGCTTTTACGGCAGGCTCTGCCCTGTTCGGGGTGACATTTGTATTCTGGGCGGCCCCCCTGGCTTTGATTACCCGCTTCTACGGCCTGGTGATCTATCCTGTCGTCCTGCTGATTTTAAAAACAGCCGTATCAGCCCTTTACCCCATGGCGAATTTCTTAGACATTCAGCCGTTGATGTTTGCCGAAATCCCGGCGCCAAGGTATGCGACCCAGATGTTTGTGCTGCTTTTTTTTGCGGCTGTATTTGCCGCGGCAAAACATTCGCCCCGGTTCTGGTGCAGGTATATCTGCCCGTCGGGTGCGCTTCTGGCCCTGGCCTCAAAAAAGCCCGCTGTCAGGCGCCTGGTCAGCCCGGAGTGCGACCTGTGCGGTCTTTGTGTAAGCAGATGCCCCATGGGGGCAATATATCCCGAATCCCCTGAAAAAACCCGCCACAGCGAATGTATTGTATGCAGAACCTGCGCACAGGTATGTCCGCAAAAAGCAATTGAATTCGGCACAAATCCGGGCCAAAGCGTTAAAAACCCGGAAGGTGTTTATCCCCAAAGACGTAAATTCCTTATTTCAGGACTGGCAGGCGCAGGCACAGCAGCAGTAACCCTGACCGGCTTAAATGTGGTGGTAAAGAACGAGGCAGAAAAAGGTGTTGTAAGACCCGCACGCCTGATTCGACCGCCAGGGGCTTTGCCTGAACCTGATTTTCTTGCCCTGTGCGTCAGGTGCGGCCAGTGCATGGCCGCCTGCCCCACAAACACCCTCCAGCCCGTCTGGTTTGAAGCGGGAATGCTTGGTATCTTTTCTCCCGCGGTTATACCAAGGAGAAAATACTGCGACCCCCACTGCACCGCCTGCGGGGATGCCTGCCCCACCGGGGCTGTAAGACAAATTAACACCGGGGAAAGAATTTGGGCAAAAATCGGCACAGCGATAATTTACAGGCAGCAGTGCCTGGCATGGGAATATAAAAAAAGCTGCATGGTATGCGACGAGGTCTGCCCCTATAATGCAGTGGAATTTGAAAACCGGCCGGGCTATCCCTATCCGGTGCCCCACGTGACAGAGGACAAATGCTCGGGTTGCGGGCATTGCGAACACGCCTGCCCGGTATACAACCGGGCGGCGATCGTGGTAACCCCCATGAATTCCATGAGATTAAGGCCCGGGCAATCCTTTGAATACGAGGCAGAAATCAGGGGCTTTAATCTGAGCCTGGAAGAAGACAGGCCGGGTTATACAGGCCCGGAAGCTTATCCCACGCCCGGCGCGCAGGATGAAGCACCCGGGAAATCAAACGAGCTTCCCCCGGGCTTTGACCAGGGAGGGTAAATACAAATGCTTGAGGTTTTTCCGGCTTTTTACGTTGATCCGATGACCAAGAGAAGTCCCTGCAAAAAATCAACCCGACTTCCGAAAATCCCTGTACAGCGGCCCTGCGGGGCGGTTTGTTCACTGCTGACCGTCTTCGGGATTCTGCCGGGCCGAAGCCTATCCGAAGCCGCTCAATGCAGATGCACAAACCACCCCGCAGGACCGCCTGCCCAAATCCCTGCAAGCTTGAAGATTTTATTTTCAGGCTCTTTGTAATACTTTGGCATTAAAAATTAAGCTGTCGTATTTTCGCCATTGGGTAAATTTCGATACCGGAGGCGATGGCCATGCGGACAAGGCGGGGCTGTCCTTGAGGTAGCATTGCATGAGGGCCGGCATCTGCCAGGCCCGAATGCAGCGAACGAAAAGACCGCCCCGCCGCGTCCGGCATTTTGGCAACCGGATTGCGTATTAAAAGAAGAATCGTTTGACAACACCCGTCATATCGGTTAGCAATGTTAGCATAATGATTCACATGTCCGGCCGCCCGGCCGGCTACGCAGCAGCGACCGCATATACAGGGACGGACCATGATCATCGGGTTAGATGTTGGCGGCACCCATACGGACGTCGTCCTGCTGGGCGAAAAAGGTATTGAAAGACGGGTCAAAGTTCCGACCGAAAAGTCCTCGCTTTTTGACGCTGTTTTTGAAGGACTGGAACAGATCACCCGGGACATCCCTTCAGATAAAATCTCCCATGCAGTCTTAAGCACCACGCTGACAACAAACGCCATAGTGCAGGGAAAGCTCCCGCCAGCCGGCATGATGGTAACCTGCGGTCCCGGCATGGATCCCGAATATTTCCGCACAGGCGAACACTATTATGTCGTGGACGGCGCTATTGATCACAGCGGAAGGGAAATTAAGAAACTCGATGAAAAGGCCGTGAAAAAAGCCGCAGCCGCAATGAAGGACGCGGGAATAGAATACGCCGGCATTGCCGGCAAATTCTCTGTACGCAATCCAGCCCATGAAATCCGCATCAGGGAAATTCTCTCCCCGATGTTTGAAAAAATTTTCACCGGCCATAGGGTCTCCGGCAACTTCAGCTTTCCGAGGCGGATTGCCACGACTTATTTAAACGCTTCGGTTTACCGGGTCCACAAGGAATTTTTCGGGGCTGTGCAAAAAACCCTGGACAAGAAGGGTATCGGCGTGCCGATTTATATCCTCAAGGCTGACGGCGGAACAATGGATTTTGAAACATCCATAGACTTCCCGGCCCAGTCCATTCTTTCGGGCCCGGCGGCAAGCGTGATGGGCTCGATTGCATTTGCCCCGGCAGAAGCCGAAACCGTAGTGCTTGACATCGGCGGGACAACCACTGACATGGCGGTGCTTATAAACGGGGTTCCGGTGCTTGCGCCCCAGGGAATCGAGATCGAGGAATACAAAACCCTGATCCGGGCGCTTCACACACAGTCTGTAGGGGTTGGCGGCGATAGCACGGTACGGGTGGATCAGGGACATTTGTTTATAGGTCCTGAGCGAAGCGGGCCCGCAATGGCTTACGGAGGGCCACAACCCACGCCCACGGATGCCCTGTTTGTCCTGGGAATGGCAGAAAATGGAGACAAAGAAAAAGCGCGGACCGGGGTCCAGGCAATTGCCGACCAGCTCGGCCTTTCGGCCGAAGATACTGCCGAAAGGATATTTGACCAGGCCTGCCGCGAAATACTTGATTACGCCCAGGAACTGGTAAGCCTGATAAACAGCAGGCCCGTCTATACAGTGCGCGAAGCCTTGGAGGGCCACCGGATAAAACCGACGCATCTTTTGGTTCTCGGAGGCCCCGCCCCCCAGTTTGCACAACGTTTAAAAACCATATCAGACTATTCAGTAAGCAGGGTGCCCCAGTGGGATGTCGCAAACGCAATCGGCACCGCCCTTTCCCGCACCACATGCGAACTTACTCTGTTTGCGGACACCTATAAGTTAGAGGTCTCGGCGCCCGAAGAAATGTTTCATCAGGCTTTAAAGCCCGGCTTCAGCCTTGAGGAGGCCAGGAAAATGGCCGAAGAGCTTCTTGTAAAAAAGGCGATCCGCGAAGGTGCCCATAAACAGCCGATTGAAACAGATGTTCTCGAAGAACTCTCATTTAACATGATACGTGACTTTCGGATGATCGGCAAAAACATGCGCGTCAAAATGCAGGTCCGCCCGGGTCTGATCCAGGAATACCTTCAAATAGCCGAAAAAATTAAAAACGGAGAAAACTGATGCTGAAAGCCAAGACCAGCACGGGCCTGGTTTTTTTCCCTGCATACGACTGGGCCATCAGCGCCACACACCCGGAACGCGAAGAGCGCCTTCTCTACACCCAGGACCAGATATTTGAAGAAGGATTGTTTGACATAGAGGGGATAAGAGAATTTAAAGCAGAGGTCATTGACATAAAAGATGTCCAAAGGGTGCATTTCTGCGTACCCGAACCTGAAAAGGTCATGACAGAATCGCACTACATAAGCGCGGGCGGGGCCAAAACAATTGCAAAGGCAAAAATGGACGGACTTGTTAAAACAGGGTTCGCCCTGGTGCGTCCGCCCGGGCATCATGCCATGCGGGTTGTCCACGGCGGAAGAGGTTTCTGCAACATAAACAACGAAGCAATCATGATCGAATACTTGCGCCATGCCTACGGAATCGACCGGGTTGCAATTATAGACACCGACTGCCATCACGGAGACGGCACCCAGGACATATACTGGCATGATCCTGACACCCTGTTTATCTCCATGCACCAGGACGGGCGCACCCTTTTTCCGGGCACGGGATTTTCCAACGAGACAGGAGGCCCCACGGCTGCGGGAACCACCTTAAACATTCCTCTGCCGCCCTACACCTCGGAAGAGGGATTTTTAACCGTTATTAACAAGGTGGTCCTGCCTGTTCTCCAAGAGTTCAAACCTGATCTTATCATCAATTCAGCGGGCCAGGACAATCATTTCACCGATCCGCTGACCAGCATGAATTTTTCGGCACAGGGTTATGCGGATCTTACAGCCCTGTTAAAGCCTGACATAGCAGTGCTGGAAGGCGGATACTCAATTGAGAGCGCGCTTCCGTATGTCAATGTCGGGATTATCCTGGCGATGGCCGGCGTGGACTACAGCCATGTCGTGGAACCGGAATACTCCGCCTCTCAGCTCCGCCAGGGAAAAAGCATAACTGCTACAATTGAAAAAACATGCAACGAAGTACTTGCAATATGGAAAGACCGTGAAAATATCCGCGTTAGAATGCAGGAAAATGTCTTATACGATGAGCGGCGAAGAAGTGTCTTCTACGATACGGACGGCTTTTTTGAAAGCCAGCATGAAACACTCCATGTCTGCATGGAATGTGCAGGAACTTATAAAATCGACTCCAGGGCAGACACCGGTTTGCGGGTGCTTACCGTTCACATTCCCCGGAAAGCCTGCAGCAATTGCATACAGGAGGGCCATCGCTGGTTTGAACAGGCGGATATGACCAACTACGACATGATAATGCTCCAGGACCGGCCAGAAGATCAGTACCTGACCAAAAAAAAGTAGCCCGCCAGGCCTTTTTATGCAAAAACCCCGCCAGCACTTTATTCATTCAAATCTCATACTTCGGGGCAAAGTGCTTGAAGCTATCCGCTCATTTTTTTCCTGCCGCGGCTTTCTGGAAGTTGAAACCCCTGTTTTAATTCCCGCCCCGGCCCCGGAGCCCCATATAGAGGCCGTGGCGGCAGACGGGGCCTACCTTCAGACCTCCCCCGAGCTTTATATGAAACGGCTTCTTGCGGCCGGATATCGCCGCATTTTCCAGATCTGCAAAACTTTCCGCGCAGGCGAGCGCGGCAGGCTGCATCTTCCGGAATTTACCATGCTTGAATGGTACGAAACAGGAGCCGACTACAATGACATGATGGCAAGAACCGAAGAACTGGTCTGGTTTGTATGCAGACATGTTCTTAAAAAGGAGCACCTTGACTACCAGGGAACAAGGATCGACCCATGCCCGCCATGGCCGAGAATCACCGTGGCAGAAGCATTCAGACGCCATGCAGGAAAGGATATGTTTGAAGCAATCGCGGAGGATTCCTTTGACGAAATAATCGGAATTGCCATAGAATCCGGGCTTCAACGCTCCCGGCCCGTATTTCTCCACGACTACCCGGTGGAAAAGGGGGCTCTTGCAAGGCGCCGTCGCGACTGCCCGGAGCTTGCCGAACGGTTTGAGGCTTACGTGGGCGGCATTGAAATCTGCAACGGATTTACCGAGCTAACAGATCCGCAGGAGCAGCGCAGACGTTTCAAAGAAGAGTTAAGGCGCAGAAGTGAAAAGGGGCTTAAGGTTTACCCCATGCCGGAAGCTTTTTTAAAGGCGCTTTCCCGCATGCCGCCTTCGGCCGGAAATGCACTGGGAATAGACCGCCTGGTTATGCTTCTTGCAGACGCCCCCTCAATAGATGAGGCAACCGCATTCATACCTGAAGAATATTAAAAATCCCGCAGCAAAGTACCAAAATTTATTTGACCAATTGTTTAATATACGGATATAATAGGTATAAAATCCGGCAGTGCTCCTGTGGTGTATTTTGGACGGCACTAAGTTAAATCAGAACACCAAACACGGTAAATATGACCAAACTTTATCAGCAATGGGTTATCTATAAAATAATCACGGTCTTTGCAATTGCATGCATATTTATCCGCCCCGCACCCGCCCGGGCGGAACAGGACCTATACGTTTATGTAGACGAACAGGGGGTACATCATTATACGGACACTCCCATGTCTGCTGGATACATAAAAATACCCTCGCCTTCACAATTGAACTACAATAAGAAGGCAGAAAAGCGATATGAGGACATAATCCTGGAGCTTTCCCGAAAATCGGGAGTTCGCCCCGAGCTGATAAAAGCCGTAATACGCGTGGAATCAGGCTTTAACCAAAAGGCTATTTCAGCCAAGGGGGCGCGCGGGCTCATGCAGGTAATGCCGGTGCACGCCGGGCCATATAAAATTAAGGACCCTTTTGACCCCAGAGAAAACATCACAGCAGGCGCCATGTATCTTGGAAAGCTGATAAAACGATACAACGGCAACCTGAACCTTGCCCTGGCGGCCTATAATGCAGGACCCGCCACCGTGGACCATTACGACGGAGTCCCGCCTTACAAGGAAACCAGAAAATACGTACAAAAAGTCCTTTTACACTACCGTAATTACCGGAAAACAGGTAAATAAGCAAAAACGAATGAAAAAGCCGGAAAATCTCAATGACACTTCTCTTGAAGCACTTTCAAGAATCTATCGGCTGTATGACGACTATATTAACAGTTTCTCCCTTGCCTGCACCAAGTACTGCGCGGATTGCTGCACCACTGCACTCACCCTGACCAGCCTTGAAGGCATGATGATTTACAAATCTCTTGATCCTGCAACACGGAAGGCTGTTTTTGAAAAGCTGTTGGCCTGCTCAGATATGAACAGATTCCGACCCGCGATGACAACCAATCAGTATGCCAGGCTGTGCAGCGAACACAGGGAGCCGCCTGAAGAAAATTATCCCGAGAAGCCGGATAAATGTCCCTTTCTTGAAAACGAGGCCTGCAGCATTTACCCGGTGAGGCCCTTCGGGTGCAGGTGCATGATCTCGGAGCAGCCCTGCCGACGCACCGGCAGCGCAAGCATGGATGACTTTGCCCTGACAGTAAACACAATGTTTCTCCAGGTAATCGAACACCTGGACCAGGAAGGCTTTTCAGGCAACCTGATTGATGTAATGCTCAGAATCGGCGCAGAACAGGACAAAACTTCCGCGGACTGCCCCACTGTCGCCAACCATCCGATAACGGTGCTAATGATTCCGCCGGAACATCAGCGCAAGGTTTCCCCTCTTCTAAGCACGCTTAACCACATCATAAAACAGGCCGGCCGGTAAGAGCCAATGTATTCTTGACTTGTCGCGGAAAAATCTTTACAAAATATAATTTTGTCATTGTCGACTTTTTATCTGAGGCGGATGGATTTGCATGATTAAACAACGCTTAAAACAAATGCTGCTTGATGCGGCAAGATCAGCCTATGAAGCAGGAAGGCTTTTATCCCCGGATTTTCCCGAGACTTCTGTAGAGGAGCCCAAGATTGAAGCTCACGGGGATTTTGCCACAAACTTTGCCATGGCCGGGGCTTCGGCCCAGAAAATGCCCCCCCGGAAAATCGCCGAGGCGATAGCAGACCATCTGGATGACCATGAAGGCATTATTGAAAAAACCGAAATTGCCGGACCGGGTTTCATAAACTTTTTTATCAGGCAGACGGCCTGGCTGCCGGTTTTAAAGGAAATCCACGATAAAGACCACTCTTTTGGAGCCGCCGGCCTTGGCGACGGGAAAAAGGTGCAGGTTGAATTTGTCAGCGCAAATCCGACCGGCCCGCTTCATATCGGCCATGGCAGAGGAGCCGTGGTAGGAGATACAGTTGCTTCCCTGCTTTCCTTTTGCGGATACCGGGTGGACCGTGAATATTATATCAATGACGCGGGCCGCCAGATTCACACGCTTGGTAAATCCGTATATCTAAGATGCCTTGAACTCGGGGGCAAAGAGGTCGAGTTCCCGGAAGACGCCTACCAGGGCGATTATATATACGAAATCGCAAAATCTGCAATCGCTGAAAAAGGCCCCGGTATGCTTGAAAAAAGCGAGCAGGAAGCCGTGGAGATATGTGCAAGGTATGCCGCCGGGCAGATACTCAAGGATATCAGGGTGGATCTTGAAAACCTCGGGGTAAGGTTTGACAGCTGGTTTAGCGAACAAAAGCTCTATGACTCCGGAAGGGTGGATAAGGCTCTTTCCTTTCTTGAAAAAAAGGGGCTGATTTACGAAAAGGATGACGCCAGGTGGTTTGCGGCTTCAAGGTTCGGCGACGAAAAAGACAGGGTAGTGGTCCGCAAAAACGGGCAGACCACATATTTCGCCTCTGATATAGCCTATCACCTGGAAAAATATGAACGGGGATATGACCGGGTAATAGATGTATGGGGGGCCGATCACCACGGATATGTTCAGCGCTTAAGCGCTGCAATAACAGCCATGGGCAAAAGCTCCGGACAGTTCCGGGTTATTCTCACCCAGCTTGTAAACCTGCTGCGCAAGGGCAGGCCTGTATCCATGTCAACCCGTGCCGGAAGATTCGTCACCCTGAGGGACGTAACAGACGAGGTCGGCAGGGATGCCGCAAGATTCATTTTTCTTACCCGCCACCATGAAAGCCCCCTTGACTTCGACCTGGAGGTGGCAAAGGCGAAAACCAACGACAATCCGGTTTATTATGTACAGTACGTTCATGCCCGGATATCGAGCATATGGAAAAAGGCAACAGAGGAAAGAGGTATACAGGCGGCTTTGCCCAACGGCCTTGAACTTCTTTGCGAACCCGAAGAAATCCGCCTGATAAAGCAGCTTGCCCGCTATCCGGAAACCGTTGCAGTTGCAGCCGAACTCATGGAACCGCACCGCGTGGCATATTATTTGATGGACCTTGCTGCATTGTTCCATGCATACTATAATAAGCATAGGGTGCTAACAGATGATCCCAACATTACCGAACCACGTTTATACATGATTATGGCCGTACAGAAAATAATCCGCAACGGGCTTGGAATGCTCGGGGTTTCGGCTCCGGAAACCATGTAGGATGAATAATGATCACCCTGCTCCGAAAAAACCACGAAATATTCAAAAGCGGGAATACATCCGGCCGCGTGCTTCTGCTTTTTGTAATCTCGGGATGCATGTTTGTTCTCGGTGTGCTGGTAGGGCGCAATACAGCGCCCGTACATTTTAACATGAAAAACCTGGAGAGCAAATTATCAGGACTTGAAGCAAGTGTTCTGGCAGACGACAACAGCAAACAAAAGCAGGGGGGAAAAATCCCTGAAGAGATATCCTTTGAATTCTATGACAAGCTCAGGGAGAAATCCGAGGTGGACGAATATGCAGCCGGAAGGCCCAGGGTGCTTGCACCCAAATTTGAAAAACCCGGACCATCCGAACTCAAGGCTATGCGGGCATCCGCGCAAGGAAAACTAGAAACCCGGCACCCTCCGGATATAAAGCCTCAACGCTCTTTTAAAGAGCAGGAAAAAAAGTACGCCATTCAGGTTGCCTCCCTGCGCAATCCTGAAAAGGCGGAGCAGGTCAAGGAAAAGTTCGCCAACAAGGGATATCCGGCATTTACGCAGATGGCGATCGTGGAAGAAAGAGGCAAGTGGTGCAGGGTGCGCCTTGGGCCTTATATCAACAGGAAACAGGCCGAGGATGATTTAAGCCGCCTGCAGAAAGCCGGAGTGGATGCCATAATTGTGCTAAACGATTAACCCGGGAGCAATAGGTCATGAAAATCACAAAACAGGAAGTAAGGCATGTGGCCGAACTTGCCAGACTGGACATCGAGGAGAAGGATCTTGACAGATTCGCCCGCGAGCTTGGCGATATCCTTGAATATGCAGAAAAACTGGGCCGGGTGGATACAACTGATGTAGCCCCTACATCCCATGCAGTGGAGATCTGCAACGCTTTTCGCCCTGACTTGGTGACCAAACATCTAGACCGCGAAGAAGCCCTGAAAAACGCACCCGAACCCGAAGAGGGCAGCTTTGCAGTGCCCAGGGTAATAGAATAGGGAGAGGATTGCAATGACAGAAGGCGACCTATGCGAGCTTTCAATATCTGCGGCGCAGAAAATGCTTCGCTGCGGTGAGATTTCAGCCGTCGAACTCACAAATGCGGTGCTGGAACGTATCCGCTCAAAAGAACCTGAAATTAATGCCTTTATCACAATAACCGAGGACCTTGCCCGCAAACAGGCGCAACAAGCGGACAAAACCATTGCGGAGGGCAGTGCCGGTCCGCTTGCGGGTATTCCCATGGCAATAAAAGACCTGATCTGCACAAAGGGGGTGGCAACCACCTGTGCGTCAAGGATTCTTGAAGGCTTCATCCCGCCCTATGACGCAACTGTAATGGAAAGATTAAACGCAGCAGGCGCGGTTATGCTGGGCAAGCTTAACATGGACGAATTTGCAATGGGCTCGTCAAATGAAAACTCAGCCTTTAAGATCACACGCAATCCATGGGATCTCTCCAGAATCCCCGGGGGATCCAGCGGGGCTTCGGCCGCGGCCGTGGCGGCAGACCTGTGTCTGGGAGCGCTGGGTTCTGATACGGGAGGCTCTATTCGTCAGCCCGCCGCCCATTGCGGGGTCGTCGGCCTCAAGCCCACATACGGCAGGGTGTCGCGATTCGGGCTGGTTGCTTTTGCCTCCTCGCTGGACCAGATCGGACCGCTTGCCGGAAATGTTGAAGATGCGGCAATAATTCTCTC
Organism: Desulfobacteraceae bacterium; assembly: GCA_021737565.1. GTDB lineage: Bacteria > Desulfobacterota > Desulfobacteria > Desulfobacterales > Desulfosalsimonadaceae > Desulfosalsimonas. The sequence continues at coordinate 31,257 of JAIPDS010000015.1, forward strand.
TGTGATTGCCGGATACGATCCAAGGGATGCCACATCCGTGGACAAAGCCGTACCCGATTACCGGACATGCCTGGCAGCAGACGTCAAAGGCCTGAAATTCGGCATCCCGGCTGAGTATCTTGAGACCGAAGGCATGGACCCGGCGGTGAAGGCCGCGTTTGAAAAGGCCACAGAGACGCTTGTGCGCGCCGGGGCGCAATGCATTGAAATCTCACTGCCCCACACGGACCATGCTCTGCCCGCATATTACCTGATCGCCCCTGCGGAGGCGAGCTCCAACCTGGCCAGATACGACGGGGTTAAATATGGCTTCAGGGCTCCGGATGCAGATGGATTAAAACAGATGTATGCACTGACCAGGTCCGGGGGCTTCGGCCCCGAGGTGAAACGAAGGGTTCTGCTCGGCACCTACGCCCTTTCAGCAGGATATTATGATGCCTACTACAAGAAAGCCTCGCAGATAAGGACCCTTATTCAGCGCGATTTTGCCGCGGCGTTTGAAAAATGCGACATTATACTCTCGCCCACTGCCCCCACTGCCGCGTTTGAAATCGGGGAGAAAACAGATGATCCGCTCCAGATGTATCTTTCAGATATATTTACTCTTTCGGCAAATCTGGCCGGAATACCCGGAATATCGGTCCCTTGCGGTTTTACGGAAAACAATCTGCCAATAGGCCTGCAGATGATGGGAAACCACTTTGCCGAAGACTCGCTTTTAAAGGCTGCTTACGCATACGAGCAGCAGGCGGGCATATACGAAAAAAAACCTGTAATATAAATTATAACTGCAAATACAATCAAGCATGCCAGGGAGTGTTTCATGTCTGTTCAGCCCAAAAAGGAAGATCTTCGAAAAGCGGTCAAATGGATAAGCGAGATTAAAAAATACGAAAAGCCGGATGCCACTCATCGGGAACTAGTGGAACAGGCAGCCCTAAGATTCGACCTTTCGCCTGTGGATACAGAATTTCTGTACAGATTCCTGCGGGGCGAAGTCGAGGCTCCGGAACAATAAACCACCGGGAAAACGCAGGGCCATGGCATCGATCCGCATACTTCCGGAAATCCTTTCCAATCAGATAGCAGCGGGCGAGGTGGTTGAACGGCCGGCCTCCGTGGTAAAGGAGTTTCTGGAAAACTCTATTGACGCCGGGAGCAGCCGCATCCACGTGGAAATCGAACAAGGGGGAAGATCCCTTATCCGGGTGGCTGACGACGGGGCGGGAATGAATTACGAGGACGCCCTTCTTGCCATAGAGAGATACGCTACCAGCAAAATCGCGGACCAGTCCGACCTGGCGGAAATCCGAAGCCTGGGTTTCCGGGGCGAGGCTTTGCCGAGCATTGCCTCGGTATCCAAATTCCGCATGGTCACCAGGAACAAAGAATCCGATGCCGCAACCCAAATCACAGTGGAGGGCGGAAAGCCAAAGGATGTCTCCCGGACCGGCGCGCCGGTCGGCACCATGGTGTCGGCACGGGAGCTTTTCTATAACACGCCGGCCAGGCGGAAATTTTTAAAAACCGTAAACACTGAAATGGGGCATATATCCGAAACAATGGCCTGTATAGCTCTGTCCCGGCCTGAGATAGCCTTCCGCCTGGATCATAACCAAAAGACCATAAAAGACTGGCCCGGGGCAAAGGAACCCTTTGAACGGGTTGCAGACGTGCTCGGCCGTGAACTGGAGAACCTGCTGTACCCGGTGAAATTTTCAAACAGCGCTGCCGGGGTTTCCGGCTGGGTAGCGGATCCCTCGGTTACAAGAAGCGGAACATCAAAAATATACGTGTTTGTAAACGGCCGCTTTATCCGGAACCGGGCAATCATCTATGCACTTTGCGAAGGATTCCGGGGCAGGCTGATGAAAGGCCGCTTCCCGGTCGCAGCGGTATTTGTCGACGTGCCGGCCTCTGAAGTTGATGTAAACGTGCACCCCGCAAAACAGGAAGTCCGGTTTTTAAAACAAAAACAGGTAATAGAGGCAGTGCGCAAGGCGGTTGAAAAAGCATGGTCTTCTGCCATGACAGGCGCCTTTAAAAAAAGAGACTCACCGGGAGTGCGCCCCCCGTGGGAGTATGAAGATCTCACGCAGCCCGGGCAACCGGCCCAAAACATGATATCTCAGAGCCCGGCTGAATATCAAAGCCGCCGGCAATCAAGCGAGACTCCCGGCAGGACCCAGGAGGAGCTTTTTGAACAAGTCGGTTTTTTCACCGATTCCGTTATAATCGGCCAGTTTCAAAACACGTACATAATATGCGACAAATCCGGCGAACTTGTCATGATAGACCAGCATGCCGCACACGAGCGTATACTCTACGAACGGCTCCGGGCCACAAGAAAAGACGGAAAAGCGCAATCCGTACAGCGGCTTTTGATGCCCGAAACCGTCGAACTCGGCTACAGGCAGGCCCCGGCAATCCATCGGCTCCTGCCGGAATTAAACGCCATGGGCTTTGAAATAGAGCACTTCGGAGGCGAAACATTCGTGGTCAAGGCGGTCCCTTCAGCCCTGGCCGAAAGACAGATCACACCCCTTATCACCGATATTGCCGAAACCGCGGAAAATACAGATACCGGCCCGGCGATGGATGATCTGCTGGATCAGTGCATAACTGTCATGGCATGCCACGGAGCCATCCGGGCCAACCAGGCTCTTTCCAGACAGGAGATGGCAGATCTTTTAAAGCAGCTCGATGCGTGCGAAAATCCCTTTAACTGCCCTCACGGCAGACCGACGCTTATCAGATGGCCAATGGAGTTTCTGGAAAAAAGTTTCAAGCGGATTGTATAAATGAGCCGGAAATGTTTGACCTGAATTTAAGAACGGATTAAAATAAAAAAAGAAAATACAAATTTCAATATTCTGAAATTTTACACTCATATAAGGAGGTTTTGGCCATGAGCGGCAAAATGATGCGTAAGTTTTTATCCCTGGTTACGGGGATTTTGGTCTTTGCCGCCGCCCCGTCCGCGAATGCAATGGACATGGGAGTCCAGTCCGCAATGAGGCTTTCGCCCGTAAGCGTAGAACAGAGCCTTATCGGTGCCAGAATCAGCAAATTCCCGTACATTATAACCCCCAAGGGCGGTTTCGGATTTGAAAACCGGGACAACAGGGATGATCTCAGTATTTTTACCATCGGGTGCGGACTTGACTATTACCTGTCTGACAACCCCCTGAAGCCCTATGTGGGAGCAGATCTGCTGCTGGATTTCATAGACGAAAGGGAATCGGACTCCTCGCTTTCATTTATTCCGCACGTGGGCGCCGAATACTGGTTTAACAAAAGCTTCAGCATAGGCGCTGACGTGGGCCTTCAGTTCGGAACCGGAGATTACTACGAAAGCGATTTCCGCTTCGGCACGGCAACCACCATCCACGGTACTTACTATTTCGGCGGGCAGGAATGACAGGATCGTAAAAAGCGATTTATTCCACTGGCGCGGCATTTTTGCAGAAAGGAAATCCATAAGCACCTTGGCTGATCGCCGGTGCGAAAAAGGAGTTTCCTCGCTCCAGGAGCCTCGTCGAGCCTCAATTTCCGCTCGGAAACCCGCTTTTCCGCACCGCCGTCAGGGTAACGAAGTGCAATTTCGTGAGAGCGCAAAAAAAGGATTTCCTTGGAAGTCGATTGCCCGGCTTAGACCTGGTTCGGAATTACTTGTTATCGAGCCTGTTTTTTAAGAGGCGGTTTACAACCTGAGGGTTTGCCTTTCCCCCGGTCTCCTTCATGACCCGGCCCACAAAAAATCCGAAAAGCTTGGTTTTGCCACCCCTGTACTTTTCCACCTCTTCGGGATGATTTTCAATTACCCTTGCAACGGTTTCCTCTATGGCGGACTCATCACTTACCTGCACCAGCCCCTTTTCCTCGACTATGGTTTTCGCAACCCTGTCGGAATCCGCCATTTCATCGAAAACAGTCTTTGCAATCTTGCCTGAAATAATGCCTTCTTCAATCAGTTTGATCAGGTCCGCAAGCCGCTTTGCGCTTATCGGGGATTCGGTGATTGAAAGCCCCTTTGCGTTTAAAAGCCCCATTAATTCTCCCATGATCCAGTTGCTTGCGGTCTTTGGGTTGCTTATCAGGGCCGCACATTGCTCGAAATAGTCGGCGGTTTCCCTGGAGGCAGTCAGCACGTCCGCATCGTATTCAGGCAAATTGTAATCCCTGACAAAACGTTGGCGCCGCTGGTCCGGCAGCTCGGGCAGGGATTTTTTAACCTCTTTAATCCATGCGCGGTCAATTACCAGGGGCACCAGGTCTGGATCCGGAAAATAACGATAGTCATGGGCCTCTTCCTTGCCCCTCATTGATATTGTCCTGCTTTTTTCGGAATCCCAGAGCCTGGTTTCCTGGACCACCAAGGAACCATTTGCCAGGGCCTCTATCTGGCGATCGATTTCATATGCCAAAGCTTTTTCCACGAATTTAAATGAATTCAGGTTCTTGAGCTCCGTGCGGGTTCCGAATTCAGAGGTCCCGCGGGGCCTTACTGAAACATTTGCATCACACCTGAAGCTTCCCTCCTCCATGTTTCCGTCAGAGATGTCAAGATATCTGAGAATGGAGCGAAGCTGGCGAAGATATGCGCCCGCCTCCTCGGGTGAGCAGATATCAGGCTCGCTTACGATTTCAATCAGCGGGACGCCTGTACGGTTATAATCCACGTAGCTCACCGGCCGGTTTGGATCATGGACAAGCTTTCCTGCATCCTCCTCCATGTGAATCCTTGTGATGCCTATTTTTTTGACTGTGCCGTCTTCCAGGGTAATGTTTACGTGGCCGTTTCTTGCAATGGGCAGTTCGTACTGGGATATCTGATATCCCTTGGGCAAATCAGGGTAAAAATAATTTTTACGGGCAAAACGGCTCGTTCCCTCTACATGGCAATTGGTGGCAAGGGCCATTTTCATGGCATACTCCACGACCCCCTTGTTTAAAACCGGCAGGACGCCTGGCATGCCCAGGCAGACCGGGCATACGTGGGTATTGGGCGGGGCGCCGAAGGCGGTGGAGCATCCGCAGAAAATCTTGGCATTGGTTTTTAGCTGGGCGTGGACTTCAAGTCCGATCACAGGTTCAAATTTCATGTCATGTTCCTTTTTTGCGCAAAAGAAGTTTGATGGACTCGTAAAAAGTCGATTTCCGACGGCAAAGTAAAAAGTTCAAGATCAAGGCGCGCAAAATCCCGAGAAATGCAGCGTACTTAACGTACGTGAAATTTCGAGGGATGAAGCGCAACGCCGATATTGGACTTTTTTCGAAGCCGTAAATTTTTTATTTGCCATGACGGCAAATCTTTTTCAACCCCCTGCATGTTTTTTCAGCAAAACCAGGCAAACAATTATCAGGTCATCGCGGGTTGACACGGGATTGCCGTGCCGGGGGCAAATGCCCGGAAAAAACAAACCCGCATTGCCAAAATAAATTCTTTTAAATCCGAGTACTTGAAACAGCCTTGAGCCTAAACCAGAGGCTTCACGGGATTTGGTCTCAGGGCAGTCGGGGCGGTTTGTGAGCCTGCATTGAGCGTTTTCGGGTTAAATTCGGCCGAAGGCTTACGCGTTGGAATTTCAAACTGTTTGAGGGCGAAAGCCCGAGTTTTTGAAATTCCAGCGTAAGCCGGAGGCCGAATCCCGAAAACGGTCAGCAGGGAACAAATCCGCCCCGACTGCCCGCAGCGGGAGTGAATTGGCGGTACGTATTTTATTTTTGACAATCAGTTGACCCGGCGGGTATATTAAGTAGTTTAAACGGCTGGCAATACACGGCACACAGCGGGGGATTTTATGGAATTTTTTCTGTGCGTAATCGGCATGGTCATGATTATTGAGGGACTGCCCTATTTTGCGTTTCCGGACAAAATGAAGGAAATGATGAACCAGATACTTGAGCTGCCTGATTCCGCGCTGCGGAAATTCGGCTTAATATTGATGGTCGCGGGGCTGTTGCTTTCCTATATCGGCAGGGGCTATTTTAAATGAGCCAAAGCGGAACCGGTTACAAAAACCCGGGCTATGACATAAACGAGTTTTATTATGAACTGCCCGACAGCCTGATAGCCCAGCACCCCGCAGACCGGCGCGAAAACTCTCGCCTGCTGGTACTCGACCGCCAAAGCGGCGGAACCGAACATTATCTTTTCCATGACCTCCCGCAGATGCTAAACCCCTCTGACGTGCTCGTGATAAACGACACCCGGGTAATTCCTGCAAGGCTTTTAGGGCGAAAAAAAGAGACCGGCGGGAAGATCGAGGTCCTGGTAATCGATTATGCCGGCGGAATTCAGACAGGTACAAATCCATATACCTTTCAATGCGAGTGCCTTATCCGCGCCTCTAAGGCGCCCGGTCCCGGAGCGCGGCTTGAATTTGATCACGGCCTTTCGGCATGCGTGCTCTTTGCCGGGCAGGGAACATATACAATCGAATTTAAAAGCGATATACCGTTTGAAAAGATGCTTGAAAAAACAGGCAGGGTTCCCCTGCCGCCTTACATACGCAGATCCGAACATGACTCCGGGGCAGATGACAGGATAAACTACCAGACAGTTTATGCAGCAAAAAACGGCGCTGTTGCCGCCCCGACCGCGGGGTTTCATTTTTCGCAGGCACTTCTTGACAGGCTGGAACAAAAAGGGATTGAACTCGTATCAATCACTCTGCACGTAAGCTACGGCACATTTATGCCGGTGCGAGTCACGGATATCAGGGATCACAAAATGCACACGGAGCATTATGACATAAGCCCTGATGCAGCGGAGAAAATCAACAGGGCCGGGCGGCAGAAGAAGCGAATAGTGGCTGTCGGCACCACTTCGGTGCGCACCCTGGAATATGCGGCAGACCATAAAAGAAATATCCGGCCGGGGCATGGTGCATGCGACCTGTTCATATATCCCGGCTACAGGTTCAAGATCGTGGATGCCATGATCACCAATTTTCATCTGCCCAAATCCACGCTTCTCATGCTGGTTTCAGCTTTTGCGGGAAGGCAAAACATCTTTTCAGCCTACAGGGAAGCAATTGAAAAAGGCTACCGGTTTTTTAGCTACGGCGATGCAATGCTTATACATTGATGGCACCGTAAAAAGTCCAATATCTGCGTTACGCGCAATTTCTCAGAATTTCACGTACGGCTAAGTACGCTGCATTCTTCGAAATTGCGCAAGCCTTGATCTTGAACTTTTTACGGCGCCATCTAAAATCAG
>JAIPDS010000016.1 GCA_021737565.1 Desulfobacteraceae bacterium
AAAAAAGCCCCGATGCCCAGCTACTGGACATCGGGGCTTTTTTATGCAATCATATGAAAAAATCCGAAATCCGAATTTCGATTTTCGTGCTTCGAATTTATCCTTTGCGGTGATTAATGCGCTTTAAAAGCCTTAAGACGGGTATTTTTATAAATCTGGCCTTCCTGCTGTTTCTGGCAATTGCGCTGGCCGATCTGGTGTTTTTGCAGATCACTGAACGGGTGATGGTGGAGCAGCGGCTTGCGTTTGCAAGGAAATCTCTCCCGGATATTGCGGCTATAGACTATAGGCAAGGAAAAGATAGCCAGGAGTTTTTCCGGGCCGGCGGAGATGATCTTATCCTGGCCGCTCTTATAACCAGGCGGGGCCTGAAGACCGAAATTTTCAATAACCTGCCTGAATCCTTGTCAGATGATGTTTACAGTTTTCATGATCTTGTTATGGGAGATGATAAGGCGCGTACCAGACTCCTGGGGACAATCTGGGGGGTTTTCTGGCCGCGCAGTCGTTACGCGGTTATTTCAGAGCCTCTTAAGGATTCCGATGGGGTCGTCACTGCGGTTGTTTCACTGGCTCCGGTTTACAAGGCAATGCGGGATGTCCAGCAGATGGCGGTGTTTTATCTTGTCATAAACCTGCTTGTTTTGCTTTTTTTCGGCGGTTGGCGCCTTTCAAGGATGCTTACCAGGCCGATAAACCGGTTGATCAGCATTACCGATGAATACAGGGCTGATGAAGGCTTTGAAATGTTTCCCGAAAGACAGGACGATGAATTCAGCAGGCTTTCGGGCGCCCTTAACCAGATGCTCAGACGGATCGAGGCGGACCGCGATGAACTTCGCACCTCACTTGATTGCCTTGAAGAGTCAAACAGGCAGCTTAGAAGAGCGCAAAAAGAGATTATTCGTGCGGAAAAACTTGCCTCCACAGGCAGGCTGTCTGCAGGGCTTGCCCATGAAATAGGTAATCCCATCGGTATCGTTCTCGGATACCTTGGACTGCTCAAATCCCGTTTTGTCTCCGATGATGACAGTACTGCTCTGGATTACATAGAGCGTGCAGAGGCCGAAATCCAGCGGGTTAGTACGATCATAGGTCAGCTTCTGGATTTTTCCAGAAACCGTTCTGCCGATTTTTCAGTGCTTTCGGTGCATGAACTGGTTAAATACGCAGGTGACATGCTTGCCCAGCAGCCTTTGTTTTCAGGCATAAGTATCGAGTACCAGCTTGGTGCCGGGGAAGACAGTGTTTACGGAGATTATGATCAGCTTCACCAGGTTATGGTAAATCTTATGATCAATGCGGCGGACTCCATAAAACAGTCTGATAATGCCGGCAACGGGGTTATAAGACTTGTAACGCGTAACAACCCGCAACCGGAAGGCGGAAGCCTTTCTGACAATGACCGTGTGCTGCAATTAACGGTCATTGACAACGGCACGGGAATAGAGGAGGATCATCTGGATAAGATCTTTGATCCGTTTTTTACAACCAAGGAAACCGGGAAAGGCACGGGACTCGGACTTTCGGTAAGCTATATAATAATAGAGCAGATGGGGGGAGAGATTGATGCGAACCTTCCAGAGGCAGGCGGGACTGAAATAGTCATCAAACTGCCGATTGCCGGGGAAATTCCGAAAAAGGACGATAGAAAGGCCGGGCGGGAAGAAAATCACAAGGACGGAAGCCTCCAATGAAGCAGCAACAAAACAGCCGGGACAATAAACGGATCCTTGTCGTGGATGACGAGGCAAATATGTGCCACATGCTGAGCCTTCTGCTAACAGAGGCCGGCTACGAGGTGGATACCGCAGAAGACGGCTCGGTCGCGCTGGAAAAGCTTGGTGAAAAACATTATCATTACATTTTCTGCGACATAAAAATGCCCAATATGGACGGCATGGCTTTTCTCGAGGCAGCGCGGCAGTATTTGAATACAACCAGCGTGATCATGATGTCTGCCTACGGCACGATTGATACTGCTGTGGAGGCTATGAAAAAGGGTGCTTATGATTATATTTCAAAACCGTTTAAGCCCGACGAGGCGCTGCTGGTTTTAAAAAAGGCAGAAGAGCGCGAGAACCTGAAAAACGAAAACAGAGAGTTAAAAAGCCGGCTTGAAAATATCGGGGAGGCCGGCAGGTTCGGCAGCATGATTGCAGAGAGCAAGAGTATGCGGGATGTTTTTATGCTTGCAAGAAAGGTGGCCCGCTATGATACCACAGTGCTGATTACAGGGGAAAGCGGTACCGGCAAGGAGCTGATCGCCCGTGGCATTCATTTTGAAAGCAGGCGTTCGCAAAAACCCATTATCCCGGTCAACTGCGGTGGAATTCCGGAAAATTTGCTTGAAAGCGAGCTTTTCGGCCATAAAAAAGGGGCTTTTACCGGAGCGAGCCGGGACTACAACGGTCTTTTTGAAGCCGCTGACGGCGGCACCGTATTTCTTGATGAAATAGGTGATCTGCCCCTGGCCCTGCAGGTAAAATTGTTAAGGGTGCTTCAGGACAATGAAATACGGCCGGTGGGCACTGCAAATTCGAAAAAAATAGATGTCAGAATAATTGCCGCCACATCAAAAAATCTGGCAGAGGAGGTTGAAAAAGGAAATTTCCGGGAGGATCTGTTTTATCGTTTAAACGTAATGCCCATTCATCTGCCGCCTTTGATCGAGAGAGCCGATGATATACCGCTTCTTTGCAGGTTTTTTATAGAGCGCTACAGCACCAGGTTTAAAAAAAATATCAAGGGGATTTCACCCGAAGCCATGTCTATGCTTATGGAGCATACCTGGCCGGGAAACGTGCGTGAATTGGAAAACCTGATCGAGCGCGCCGTAATTTTGGCAGAAGAGCAGGAGCTTGATGGCGGATTGTTTTCTTCTCTGGCTCAGCCCGCGGAGTCCCGCCAGAACGGTGTTGATGATATAATATCGGGTTATTCCATCAAGTCGGGAAAGCAGGTCCTGGAAAAGGTCCTGATACGAAAGGCGCTTGCAGCCACGGGCGGCAACCGTACAAAAGCAGCTCAGCTTCTGGAGATAAGCCATCCATCTCTTTTGAGCAAGATAAAGACATACGGTCTTGAATAGCGGGGTTATTTGCCCTTATTGATTCTTTCGCGAAGCTTGCCGGAGCATTTAAAGGTTACCACCTTTCGGGCGTCTAGCAGGAGGTCATTGCCGGTTGCCGGGTTACGGCCGCGCCGGGTGTTTTTCTGCTTTATGCAGAATTTTCCAAAGCCGGAGACAAGAACGTCTTCATCGTTTTCCAGACTTCGTTTTATAATTTCCAGAAGGGATTCTACGATTTCCACTGATTTTTTCTTGGTAAACCCTAACTCATTGATCTGTTCGACGATTTTATTTTTTGTCAGTGCCATTATGCCTCCTGATCCGGCGTTTGTTTGAGGTGGCAATCAAATTTTTCGGGGTCTGCTTCCGGCCCGGGATTGGTTGCCCGGGCAGTTTCGGTTTCAGTGACAGGGCAATACTTTTTTACGGTTTTTAGGATATTGTCTATCCGGCTCGAAATTTTATCAATTTCATTTTTAATTTCATCGACTTGTGGTGCTTCCATAAAAAAAAGCCGTTTTGTGAATCCGGGCTCATGGTTTTTCTGCAAAGCTACAGCCGTTAATAAACGATGAAGCGGATCTTTTCAAGGTGAAAATGATAATGTTTTTATTATAAATAAACCGATATAAATAATATGTCAAGATGTTATAGGGACTTTTGAAACAAATTTCAGGAGAATTTGATTTTTCCGTTGCAAGTTTTTATATTACACTTTCTTTTTTAATAAAAAAGGTTTCAGGAGCAAAAGCCTGAAACCAGTAAAATTCCTGGTGGAGCCGACGAGCGGAATCGAACCGCTGACCTGCTCATTACGAGTGAGCTGCTCTGCCTGCTGAGCTACGTCGGCAAAACAAAAAGAAGTGATTGATTATCACGGAAATGCCGCAGCAGTCAAGCCGTTTTTGGCTGATTACGGTATGTTGATGATACAAAGCGAATCAGGAACCCGTTTATAAATATGAAAAAATATAAATCATTGTTTTTAAACACGCAAACCCAGGACACAGGCCCTGTTCAGACTTTATATGAAAAGCTTGAACAGGGCGCGGACAGGGTTTCCTGCACAGGAACCGCGGGCTCGGAGCGGGCCTATATGCTGTGGCAATTAAGCCGCCGTATAAGGCGCCCCATGTTTGTGGTAGTCTCTGCTATGAGCCAGGGCGAGGCTCTTGTCCAGGACCTGGCCTTTTTTTCGGGAACCGGTGACGCCCCGCCGCTATATCTGTTTCCACCCTACAATATTTTACCCTTTAAAAGAGTTGCTTATCATGGTGAAACCGCGGCCAGGCGCATAAGGATACTTTATCAGACGGCGGTCGGGACAGATATCCCGGCAATCGTTGTGGCCCCGGTTGAAACCCTTCTGCAGAGAATTATCCCGCGTCGGGAGCTGTGCGATTACGCGGAGCTGCTGATGGTAAACGAGGAAACGGACCGCGACAGGCTGGTTGAAAAACTTAACGCCGGCGGATACGCGCATGCAGCTATGGTGGAAGAACCCGGAGAATACAGCATTCGCGGCGGCATAATGGATATATTTTCACCTATGTATAATGATCCGCTGCGCGTAGAATTCTATGGCGACACCGTAGAATCCATGCGGTTTTTTTCTGCAGCAACCCAGAGAAAAACAGGCTCTGTAAGCGAGGCGGTTGTACTTCCGGCAAGGGAGGCGATTTTATACAAGCACCAGGTAAGTAATGTACTTGACCGGGCAAGAACCCAGCGGTTAAATGCCGGTCTGGACAGGGCCGCAGAGGATGATTTTGCGGAAAGGCTGCGAAGCGAGGGTTTGTTTGCGGGCATTGAAAGCCTTCTGCCGCTTATTTATCCGGAACCGGATACTGTATTTGACTATCTTTCAGACCGGACATTAATGGTTGAATATGATGCCCCCGGGATTGAAAAAGCAGCGGTCCAAAAAGAGGATCTGGCAGCACAGAATTATGTTTCAGCCTGCCGGGACAACCGCATGTGCGTGCCTCCGGAGCAGATTTACCAGGACTGGCGGACCGCAAAAGCCATGGTTGAATCAAGGCAGTGCCTTGGCTTCCATCCGCTAGGAGTCGGTTTTCCCCGAAACAGGAATTTATCCGGCAAGAGGGTCATTGAACTCGGGGTGAAGGACAATTCGGATATAGAAAATACCCTTCGCTCCGGAAAGAGGGGGGAGCGGGTTTTAAAGCCCCTGGCGGACTGGGTGGAAAACAACCGCATAAGCGGATGTTCAACAATTATGGTCTGCAGAAGCAAGCCCCAGGCCGAAAGACTTTTAGACCTTGCCGAAGGCTACGGTATAAAACCGCAAGTTATTGATTCATTTACAGAAATGCGCCTTAACGGCGAATCGCCGGCTATTTGTATAGGAAGACTTTCCGGCGGCTTTGTCTGGCCCGAACAAGGTCTTGCCGTAATAACCGACAGGGAGATTTTCGGCACCAGGGTAAAGCAGAGAAGCCGAAGGGAAAACCGGCAGCCTGTGCAGTCTGCCCTGCTTGATTTTGCGGAGCTTAATGCCGGAGATCTCGTTGTTCACGTGGACCACGGCATCGGAAAATACCTGGGACTTGAAAAAATCACAGTTGAAGGAATAACAAACGATTTTCTGGTGATAGAATACAGAGGCGGGGATAAGCTGTTTTTGCCTGTTGACCGGATGGCCATGGTTCAGAAATACATGGGTGTTGACGGTGCAGCCCCTGTAATTGACCGGCTTGGCGGGACATCCTGGGTGAAGGTCAAGGCGAGGGCCAGAAAGTCGGTTGAGAAGATTGCAGGCGAACTGCTTGATCTGTATGCAGAGCGCAGGGTCAGAAAGGGACATTCCTACGGCTCTCCTGACAGTTATTACAAGGATTTTGAGGCTGGTTTCCCTTACGAGGAAACACCCGACCAGCTAAGGGCGATTTCAGAGGTGACCGAGGACATGGAATCTTCGGCTCCGATGGACAGGCTGATCTGCGGGGATGTAGGATACGGTAAAACAGAGGTTGCCCTTCGGGCGGCATTCAAGGCTGTAAACGACGGCAAACAGGTGGCGGTACTGGTGCCTACAACGCTTCTGTCTGAACAGCATTTCCGGACCTTCACGGAGCGTTTTGAGCGCTATCCCGTAAATATAGAGAGCCTTAGCAGGTTCCGCAGCAGAAAGAAACAAAAGGAAATTGTTAAGGAGCTGGGCCACGGCGGTCTTGATATTATTATAGGCACCCACAGGCTGCTTCAGAAAGATATTGAATTCAAGGATCTTGGCCTGATCATAATAGATGAGGAGCAGCGGTTCGGGGTCAGGCACAAGGAAAGGTTAAAAAAGATGAGAAGCACGGTTGACGTGCTTTCCATGACTGCAACGCCCATTCCCAGGACGCTTCATTTGTCCATGCTTGGTGTGCGGGACATAAGTGTTATTACTACTCCCCCGGAGTTGCGCCGGCCGATCATATCCTATATAAGCGAGTTTGACCCGGCAGTGATAGCAGAAGCTGTAAGAAGCGAGATGGAAAGAGGCGGGCAGATCTTTTTTGTGCACAATAACATCAATACAATATGGAATATCTCCAGGCGGCTCAGGGAAATGGTGCTCGAGGTGCGACTGGGTGTGGCCCACGGAAGGCTTGAAGAAGAAGAACTAGAACGGGTCATGTACCAGTTTATCAACCGGGAAATCGATATGCTGGTATCCACCACTATCGTGGAATCGGGGCTTGATATTCCGAATGCCAATACAATGATTATCAACCGCGCAGACCGCATGGGCCTGGCCCAGCTCTACCAGCTGCGGGGCCGCGTGGGAAGGGCCGAGACCCAGGCTTATGCCTATCTGATAGTGCCCAGGGAAGCGGCCATGTCAAAAGATGCACAAAAGCGTCTAAGGGTGGTAATGGAGCACAGCGACCTTGGCGCCGGCTTTCAGATTGCATTAAATGATTTAAAAATCCGGGGCGGCGGCTCGGCTCTTGGCGTATCCCAGTCAGGCCACATTGCAGCAGTCGGATATGATATGTTTTTAAAGCTCCTGGAAGAGGCTGTAAACAGGTTAAAGGGTGAACAGGTAGCCGAGCCCCTGGAGCCGGAAATAAATATTCCAGTATCTGTTTATATTCCGGAATCCTATGTGCCGGATATTAACCAGCGCATGGCGGCCTACCGGCGGCTTGCCAGGATGAAGGAGCTAAAGGAGGTTTCGGATTTTCGTTCCGAATTGGCAGACCGCTACGGGGATCTGCCCGGGGAGGCCGTCAACCTGCTGCTTAAAATCATGTTAAGGTTACTGGCTGCAAAAGCCGGGGTAAAAAGGCTTGACCTCACACCCAAGCTCATGAGCATGTCGTTTTCAGACAGGCACCAGAAAAATCCACAGGGAATACTGGAGCTTATTGCAAAAAATCCGGAAGCTTACCGCTTTGCCCCTGATCATTCACTCTATGTGCGGATGGCGGGGGCCGGCGGGATTAACAGCCTGATGAACCAAGCCAAAAAGATATTGATGGAAATTGCAACATATGTTAATAATTAAAAATTTTATATGTTAAAGGGGGCTTTTTATATGGCCGGTTTTGGCAGGGCGAAGGTTTTTCTGTTTTTTTGTGTTGTTTGTCTTCTTGTCTTTGCAGTGCCCTTTGGCACCGGTGCGCGGCAGGTGGTGGACAGGGTGGTTGCCGTGGTAAATGATGATGTCATCCGGCTGCGGGAAATGGAAAAGGCCCTTGAACCGGTTAAGCAGCAGCTCGAATCCCGGGGTCTTTACGGGGAGGAATTTGACGAGCAATTATACAAAGCCCGGGAGCAGATATTAGATGAGCTGATAAATCAGAAGCTTGCGGACCAGCAGGTTGAGGAGGCCGGGATAAGTGTGAGCGGAAGCGACGTGGAAAATGCCATTGAGCGTATAAAGCAAAGAAATAACTATACTGACGAAGATCTTCGCATGGCTTTGCAGATGCAGGCAATGACAATTGAAGAATACCGCGCGGAGATCAGAAAGCAGATACTGCGAAGCCGGCTGGTGAACCGGAAAATAAAAGCCAGTATTGTGGTAACCGACGAGGAGATCCGGCGTTATTACGAGGCCAATCCCGAAGAATTCGGAGGCGAGGTCAGATATGAACTCCGCAATATTCTTCTGAAGCATCCGCAGCCGGAAGAGGAAGCTGCAAAAGATGAAATATTCGACAGGATGGAGTTTATTACCGCTCAATTAAAGGAAGGTGAATCCTTTGAGCGGCTGGCAAAAGAGTCCTCAGAAGCACCAAATGCGTCTGACGGAGGAGAGCTGGGGCGGTTTGGGCTTGAAGATCTTGCCCCAAGTATTAAGTCTGCCATTAAGGACATGGAAGAAGGAGAGTTTTCCGGGGTCGTGGAGACAGAACAGGGGTTTCAGATATTTTATGTGCAAGACATTAACTCTACCCCGCCAAAACCACTGGAAGAGGTTTCCGATAAAATCGCCGACAAGCTCTATGAGCAGAGGGTGAATCAAAAATACAACGACTGGCTGGAATCGTTGCGCGAGGAATCTTATATAAGAATTATCCGCTGAAAGGACGGGCATCTGCATTGTCCTTTGGCCGTTATTTAAAAGCCATACGCGAAAACCGGGGGGTCTCCCTTGAGGAGCTTTCAGCCGAAATTTGCGTGCCAACCCGCCAGCTGAAAGTAATTGAGGCGGAAGATCTTGCCCGGATGCCTGAGGACGTATATGCAAAGGGGATGCTGCGGGCCTATGCCGGGGCTGTGGGATTAGATCCCGAAGATGTTATCGAGCGATACAATGCGGAGTGCGAGGCCCGCGCCAAAGCAGACAGGCTGGAAAAAGAGGCTTTCGGGCCGGGAAGAAGAACTCTGGTCAGGACCGGCCTGGCTCTGGGGGTTTTGGGGATGATTATGGCCGTTACCTTGTATGGAACACAATTGGTTAACAAGGCTGCCAAGTATATAGATGCGCCCACGACCGGGGTGCAGGAGCAAAAAACTGAGGATGCGGGTGATTTTCCAGAAGGTAAAGAGGATGCCGCGATTGTTGAAAATTCGGGTTCCGGGAAATGGCCCCCTGCGCCCGCCCCCGACTCTGAACTGCAGGTGCTTTCAATTAACGCTGTTGGCGAGACAACTATAAGTATAAGTATAGACGGCAGAGAGGTCGAGAAATATAAGCTGGCCCCGAAAGATTACATGGAGTTGGCTGCTTATAACAGTTTTCGGGTTTCAGTAAGCAATCCGGCCTCTGTAAAAATCACTTTTAACGGTAAACCTGTTAGTATTGCAGAGGCTCCGGGGCAAAAGACAGAAATCTTTTTGCCGGAAAAAAGCAAAGGCGGAAAATGACAACCCAGCGCAACTACATACTGATTGAAACCATTAAGCGTCTTTTGCGCCGTGATTCTTATGCCAGGCTCAAAAAGATTATAAGCAGGATCCATGCTGCCGATCTGTCAACAGTGTTTCCCGTCCTGTCGGTTTCACAGCGGCGCCAGCTTTTCAGGCTTATCGAAGGCAGGCAGCAGCAGGGCGTAATTTTGAGCGAGCTTGATGAGGACGTAGTGCTCTCGATTATCGAGGGGTTAAGCATAGAAGAGCTGGTTGAAATTCTGGAAGAAATGCCCTCTGATGACGCCGCAGCCTTTATCAAGCTTCTGCCGCAGGAACAGGCAGACGAAGTCCTTGAAAGAATCAGGACAAAAGGGGGCGAGGATGTTGAGAGCCTTCTGAAATATCCTGATGATACCGCGGGCGGGATTATGATCCCGGATTTTATAGCCCTGCCCGAGGATATGACAGCAGGCGAGGTCATATCCACCCTGCAGTCCAAGGAATACAAAGACATCGAGATGCCCTTCTACATCTACGTGGTGGATGAAGATCAGCGCCTGGTGGGTGTATGCTCCTTAAGGCAGCTGGTGCTGGTCCGGCCCGAGACCCCGCTTAAAAATTTCATGTCAACAGATGTGGTTTCAGTGACCACTGACATGGACCAGGAAGAGGTGGCCAAGATCGTTGCCCGCTACAATTTCCTGGCAGTACCTGTTGTGGATGCCGAACAGCGCATGGTCGGACTGGTAACCGTGGATGACGTCATAGACATTTTCCGGGAAGAGGCCACAGAGGATATCCTGAAGATGGCAGGCGTCGGCGAGGAATTTGTGGAAACAAAGTCGGTCTTCCGCAGCATCCGCATCAGGCTGCCCTGGTTGTTTGCAAGCTGTGTGGGCGGAGTGATAGCAATTTTCGTTATAGGATACTTTGAGGCCAGTCTCCGGGAGATCTCCTATCTTGCTGCGTTTATTCCCGTGATTATGGGCATGGGCGGTAATGTGGGAATACAGTCTTCAACCATTGTGGTCAGAGGGCTTGCAACAGGCCGTATTCATATACATGATCTGTGGTTTGTGGTTGGAAAGGAACTGGCGGTTGGAGTACTTCTGGGTGTGATATACGGGCTTCTTCTGGCCGTGCTGGCCCAGGCTCAGTATAGCGTGGTAGGTTTCAGCGTGGCTGTGTCCGTGGGAATGCTCGCCTCAATGTCGGTGGCTGCACTCATAGGGTCTCTGCTGCCGATGCTTTTTGCCAGGACCGGAGTGGATCCCGCTGTTGCGACCGGGCCGTTTGTGACTTCTGCAATAGATATCGTAGCTGTTTTCTTTTATTTCCAGCTTGCCACGCTGCTCCTCGGAATATAGGCCATGTCCGGATTTTCCACGCCGGCGATTCTGCTTCGAAGGATAGATCACGGGGATTATGATCTGATAGTCGTTTTTCTGACCCTTGAGAAAGGCAAGATCTCCGTGATCGCCAAGAATGCCAAGAAGAGCAGGAAGAGATTCTCAGGCCTGCTTGAACCCTTTACCGCGCTTGAGCTCGTTTGCGGCCCAAGCAGGTCCGGAGGCATGCACATACTAAAAGAAGCCTCCATGGAGTCTCCTTTTGCAGGAATTCGTGCCGATGTGTATAAAACTCTTTATGCCGGATACTGGGCTGAACTTATAAACGGATGGGTTGAGGACTGGAAACCCCAGCCGCGTATTTACCGGCTTCTCTATGATGCTTTCTCCGCCCTGGATCTTGGGATTGCAGGCCCGGCCGAAAGCAGCATCATTTTCCAGATCCGCTTTTTAAGCATTGCCGGCTATTCGCCGAAACTTGATTCCTGCTGTAAATGCGGTATACTCCTGGACCGGATTCCCGCGGGCGAGGTGATTTTTGATCTTGAAAAGGGCGGCATTGTGTGTAATGGATGTACGGCAGGCGAGTCCCGAACCCGGCTTCGGATTTCAAAAGGAACTGTAAAGCAGCTTTGCTGGATACGTGAAAACGAGTTTAATAAGCTTAAAAGGCTGCGGTTTACCCAAAAGTCCGTAATGGAGGCCCAGGCTGCAATGGAGGCCTTTGTTCCCTATTATCTCGGCCGGATGCCCCGGAGCCTTAAGGTCCTTGAGCAAATGCGCAGGCGGTGAGCAAATGTCGGAAAAGGCGTCGCATGCAATAAAAGAAAGGGTTCAGGGGGTTCTGAGGCAATATAGGATTTTGGCTTCCGCGCCGTGCAGGATCGATATGGGCGGGACGTTGGATATATCCAGCCTGTTTTATCCCCTGGCGCATCTTGGGCCGTGTACTTTTAATATCGCGCTTGACATGCGCACCCGGATGTCTTTGCATCCCTGGAAACCGGGGCTGGTCCGGGCGGAATCAACCGGGTTTTCCCCTGCCGAGTACAGGTTGGAAGAGGCGCCCTTTGACCACTCCTTGGGACTGATGTTTGCTGTTGCCGCTTATTTCGGCATTGACGGAATCTTAATCAGAGCCGATTCCGCCTCTCCCCCAAGAAGCGCGCTTGGCGGGTCTTCTTGCGCGGCGGTTGCTCTTGTGGCTGCATATTTCGCCCTGCTTGAGGCGGCCGGATACGATTGTCCGGGCCTTGAGGTTATACCGGTTCTTGCTCACGGTATAGAAGAAAGTATTGCAGGCGTTCCCTGCGGAATGCAGGACCAGCTTGCAGCAGCATACGGCGGGGTAAGTGCCTGGTACTGGGAGCAAAAGGCTGGCAGGCCTGGCTGGCGGCGCCGGGAACTGCTTGACCCGAAAGAAACAGGGAGGTTAAATGAGAGGATACTTGTGGCCTACTGCGGCGTGCCCCATGAGTCGGTGGATATAAACGCCGAATGGATCTGCAGGTTTCTGGCGGGAAAAGACCGTGCCCGGTGGTCGGAAATCGTTGATATTACAAAGAAATTTACAGACGCATTTTCAAGCCGGGATTATGACGCGGCCGTCTGCTACATGAACCGTGAAACAGAGATTCGGCGGGATATCACCCCCCGGGTGGTGGATGAAACAGGTGCTGAGCTGATAGAAGCCGCAATTGCGGAAAACTGTGGTGCAAGGTTTTCAGGCGCGGGCGGCGGGGGATGTATATGGGCATTCGGTTCTGCCAAAGATATCTCCGGGTTGCGCGGCAAATGGTCCGCTGTCTCGGCCCGGCGCCCCGGGGTGCGGATACTTGAGGCAAAGGTGGATGCACGAGGGTTAAACGCGAATTGCAAAATGTATTAAAAACCGGGATATTTAAAAATGTATGTACAGGACGTGATACTTGCTTTGCAGCGTTTCTGGGCGCGCAAGGGCTGCGTGCTGGTCCAGCCTTATGACCTGGAGGTGGGGGCCGGGACCTTTCATCCTTCAACCCTGCTGCGCGCACTTGGGCCCGAACCGTGGAAGGTGGCATACGCCCAGCCCTCGCGCCGCCCGACAGACGGCCGCTACGGGGACAATCCTTACAGGCTCCAGCACTATTACCAGTTCCAGGTAATTTTAAAGCCTTCTCCCGGCGATGTGCAGGACCGGTTTTTAAAGAGCCTGAAAGCCCTGGGGGTTGATCCCCTGGATCATGACATCAGGTTCGTGGAAGATGACTGGGAGTCTCCGACCCTGGGGGCCTCGGGCCTGGGCTGGGAAGTATGGCTCGACGGTATGGAAATCACCCAGTTTACCTATTTCCAGATGGCTGGAAGTATTGAGGTACATCCTGTTTCAGTGGAGCTTACCTACGGGGTGGAAAGGATCTGCATGTTTTTGCAGGGCGTGGACAACGTGTTTGACCTGAAATGGAACAGGGAGCTTACTTACGGAGACCTTCATCACCAGCAGGAGGTTGAACAGTCAACCTATAATTTCGAATTCGCGGACGTGGAGATGCTGTTTGACTCTTTTGCGAAATTCGAGTCCGAGTCCGGGCGCACCGCAGCACAGGGTCTCGTTCTTCCGGCCTATGAGTACTGTCTTAAATGCTCCCACATATTTAACCTTCTCGATGCCAGGGGAGCGATAAGCGTTACGGAAAGGACCGGCTATATAGCGCGCATAAGAAATCTTGCGCGAAAATGCGCGGAGATTTATATAAGTCAGCGCAAAGATCTGGGATATCCAATGTTAAATAAACGGAAGGCAGAAGTACAGGTAGAAAAATGAATTCTTTGTTAATTGAAATAGGAACAGAAGAGCTTCCTTCCGGATATATTGTTCCGGCCCTTAATTCTTTTTGCGCCGCTCTTGGCCAACGCCTGCGGGATCTGCGCATAGAATGCGGTCAGGCGGGCATGTACGGAACTCCCAGGCGCCTTGCGGTAATGATTGAAAACGTGGCAGACAAACAGCGGCCTGCTGCAACCCGCATAACCGGCCCGCCGGAAAAGGTGGCATTTGACCGGGAGGGCAGGCCCACGGTTGCAGCCCGTAAATTTGCCGAAAAATCAGGAGTGTCAGTAAACAAGCTTGAGCTCATTGATACAGAAAAGGGACGCTACGTATGTGTGGAAAAAACCGATTCAGGCCGCTTTACCGCCGCAGTGCTGCGGGAAATTCTTCCAGGGCTTATTTCATCCATACCCTTTCCCAAGACCATGCGCTGGGGGGAGCTCAGAGTGTCATTTGCCAGGCCTGTGCACTCCATTGTTGCACTGCTCGGCAAAAGAGCAATATCCTTTGAATTTGCGGGCATAAAAAGCGGCAGGCACACATTCGGCCACAGATTCATGAAGCCCGGAAGGATAAGACTGGATTCCGCCGACCATTACCCGGAGGCGCTTGCAGAGGCCTACGTGCTTGCCGACATGGAACAAAGGCGCTCGGTTATGTATGAAAGCATGCTCCAGACGGTAAAAAAGGCCGGCGGAGGCATCTTGGAAGACCCCGAACTTGTGGAAACAAACAACAACCTTGTGGAATACCCGGCAGTGGTGCTCGTAGGATTTGATCACAAGTTTTTGGAGCTTCCCCGCGAAATACTTGTTACGGCAATGCGCGAGCATCAGCGTTATTTTGCCGTGGTTGACGAAAAAAACAGGATTCTGCCTTACTTTGTCTCGGTAAACAATACCAGGGCGCGGGATATGCGCATAGTGGCCGCCGGGCATGAAAGGGTGCTCAAGGCAAGACTGGAGGACGCAAAGTTTTTTTATCAAACAGATCTTAAGATTTCTTTCGAGGACCGGGTTGAGTCCCTTAAATCGGTGATCTTCCAGGCAGAATTGGGTTCTGTTTACGACAAGACCATGCGCATAAAAAAGCTTGCGGAAATATTATGCGGCAGGCTTGGCATCTCCGGCCCCCGGCTGGAACATGCAAGGCGTGCAGCACTTTTGTGCAAAACGGATCTTGTCAGCCATGTGGTGGACGAGTTTCCCAGGCTCCAGGGCATTATGGGCCGTGTTTATGCAAAGGCCTGGGGCGAAGCCGATGAGGTGGCCTATGCCATTGAGGATCATTACAGGCCCTCGTATTCCGGCGGCCCGCTGCCGGAGACAACAACCGGCGCAGTGCTCGCCATAGCTGATAAAACAGATACCATTTGCGGATGTTTCCGTGCCGGCCTGGTACCCACAGGAGCATCGGATCCGTATGCTTTGCGCAGGCAGGGCATAGGCATAATTCAGATAACCCTTGAAAAGGGTTTTGATTTTTCCCTGATTGAAATTATACGCGCGGGGCTTGAAATGTCCGGCATGAAGAAAGAGGATCTTGACAAAAAGGCGGCAGGGGTTTTTGAATTTTTGAAAAACAGGATAGCCTATCTGCTTGAAGATTCGGGTATTGCCAAAGACCTTGCCGCTGCGGCAATATCCGCGTCTGCAGACAGCATTCCGGATGTGTGGTCCAGGGCCGAAGCACTTCACAAGCTTAAATCAGCCCCGGATTTCGACTCACTTGCCGTGGCCTTCAAGCGGGTGGTAAATATCATAAGAAAGGCTGATCAGGCTGAAGTGGCTGGTGCTGGCGTAAACGAGAAGCTTTTTGCAGAGCCTGCAGAGAAAAAACTTTTTGAATCGTTTCTGCAGGCAAAGCAAAATGTTTCCTCCTGCCTTGCCCGGGGCAGGGTTGACGAGGCTTTTTCAGAAATAGCAGCCCTTAAACCCGAAGTGGATATGTTTTTTGATACAGTTCTTGTAATGAGCGAGGATGAGGCGACAAGGAAAAATCGTCTGGCGCTTTTAAAGCAGATTTCGGACCTTTTTGCAAGGCTGGCTGATTTTTCCAGGATTTCAACATAATCTGAGATCAGAATATCAAAATCTGAAATTCCAATATCGAAACAAATCAGGCGGAGGTTTAAAATGGCAGGATTTGATCCTGAAAAAGACGAGGTTATCAGGCAGTGGAGAAATGAGGAGACCGGGCTCATGGTTTCCATAAACAGGTATGCAGAGGGCGAGCCCAAGGTACAGATCGGCCCCAGGATTTTAAAGAAGAAAGACGGCACAGACAGGGCTCCTGCAAAGGCCGGTCGCCTGAGCATGGAGGATCTGCTCTGGCTCTATGATATTATTGACGAGGTAAAAGAAGAGCTGGCAGAACATGCAAATCCCCTGGAGTAAAAAAATGCCATGAGCAGCGAGCTTGATGAAAAGACCCGCAGGCGGGCCGAATTTTTAAAAGAAAAGCTCCACTATCACAATTACCGGTATTTCGTGCTCGATGATCCCGAGATATCGGACGCGGAATATGACCGGATGATCCAGGAACTGCTCGATCTTGAAGCCCGTTATCCCCGGCTTGCAACCCCGGATTCCCCAACCGCCAGGGTGGGCTCCGCACCCCTTGAAAAGTTTGAGACCGCTGCTCATTCAGTCCCCATGCTCAGCCTGGACAAGGGATTTGACGAAAAAGACATTCTCGCCTTTGATCAGCGGGTAAAGCGCGGACTTAACACGAAAGAAGACATCCTTTATACGGTGGAGCCCAAGATGGACGGGGTAGCGGTGGAGCTCGTCTACCGGCAGGGTGTGCTGGAAACAGCTACAACCCGGGGCGACGGCTATACAGGAGAGGTTATAACCCCGAACATAAAGACCATTTCTTTGGTGCCGCTCCGGCTTAACCAGCCGGAGGATCTCCCTGTTCCGGGACTGCTGGAAGTAAGGGGGGAGGTGTTCATGGAAACCGCGGATTTTAAAAAGTTAAACCAGTGGCGGATGGAAAACGGCCTTGCCCTGTTTGCCAATCCCCGGAATGCCTCTGCCGGATCTCTTCGCCAGCTTGACTCCTCGGTTACGGCCCGCAGGCCTTTGCGCATATATGTTTACGGGGTGGGACTTGCCGAGGGCATTGATTTTTCTTCCCATGCAGAGACTTTAGGTATCCTGGAAAAATTGGGATTTCCGGTAAACCCTTTGGTGCGCCGTAGGATCACGGCAGATCAGACCGCGCAGTACTACAGAGAACTTGATTCCAGGCGCCCGGGGCTTGCCTACGAGATAGACGGAATCGTAATGAAGGTTGACCGTTATGATTATCACAGGCGGCTCGGCGCCACCTCCAGGAGCCCTCGCTGGGCGATTGCAATAAAATTTAAGGCCCTTCAGGAAAGAACACGGGTAAAAGATATTACCGTGCAGGTGGGCCGTACAGGGGCGCTGACCCCGGTTGCTGTTCTCGAACCTGTAAATATTGGCGGAGTCTCCGTGAGCAGGGCGTCTCTTCACAACGAGGACGAGGTTGCCAAAAAGGACGTACGTATTGGTGATAGCGTGCTGGTGCAGCGGGCAGGAGACGTGATCCCTGAAATCGTAAAAGTGATAGATTCGGCGCGCACAGGTAATGAAAAACCTTTTGAGATGCCGGCCAGGTGTCCTGTGTGCGGCTCTGATGCGGTAAGAATAGAGGACGAGGCAGTAACCCGGTGCATCAACCGGGATTGCCCTGCCCAGCTAAAGGGCAATATCAGGCATTTTGCCTCAAAGGCAGGCTTTGATATTGACGGCCTGGGCACAAAGTTGATTGATCAACTCGTGGATAAAGGTATAATAAAATCGCTCGCCGATATTTTCAGGCTTGATGCCGGGACTCTGCAGGGTCTGGAAAGAATGGGGCCAAAGTCCGCGCAGAATCTCGTTGATGCGATCACAGATAGCAAAAAAATATATTTTTCCAGGTTTCTTTATGCACTCGGGATCCGCCATGTAGGCGAGTACGTGGCCAGATTGCTTGCGTCCCGCTATGAAACCATTGATGACCTGGCTGCGGCAGACAGCAGGGAACTTGAAGCAATAGAAGGACTCGGGCCGGTGGTGGCTGAAAGCATTGCAGAGTTTTTCAGGCGCAGGGAAAATCTTGAAACCATAAAGACTCTTCAGGAGCTGGGCCTGCGGATCATGGCTGAAAAAAAGAGCCAGGAAGTCCGGGCTTTGAAAGGCAAAACATTTGTGCTTACAGGCACGCTTGCGTCAATGCCCCGGAGTGCTGCTAGACAAAGAATAGAAGAAGCCGGCGGCAGGGTTGCGGGCTCGGTAAGCAGCAGGACGGATTACGTTGTTGCAGGCGAGTCCCCGGGCTCCAAGCTAGACAAGGCCAGGGATCTCGGGGTGACGGTATTGAATGAAAACGACTTTATGCAGTTGTTAAGGGCTGCAGGCTTTAGCCTGGGCAATGGTTGAACAGCAGGGCGGGATGCATTAAATTTTTAATAAAATTGATGGCACCGGAAAAAGTCCAATATCTGCGTTACGTGCAATTTCTCAGAATTTCACGTACGGCTAAGTACTCTGCATTCTTCAAAATTGCGCAAGCCTTGATCTTGAATTTTTTACAGCGCCATCTAAAATCAGACTTTTTACGAGTGAATCAAAATTAATGCAGTGAAAAGGAGTGATCGGATATGGCGGGAAAAAAGGCCGTAAGGGCAATTATAAACGGAAGAGTCCAGGGGGTTAATTACCGGATGGCAACCTCCATGGCTGCTGATCGATACGGGGTAGGCGGATGGGTTAGAAACGTGCCCGACGGTACCGTGGAAGCCTATATCGAGGGGGATGCGCAAAACGTGGATGCCATGCTGGACTGGTGCCGCAAGGGTCCGCCTGCGGCCTCGGTGACCGATGTAAGGGTAAACGAGGAAGAATATACCGGTAAATACAGCGACTTTACAGTAAGGTATACCTAGCTGATATTGGATTTGTCTTGGTATTCGTGCTTTCGGGCTTCGAATTAATAGAAAAGGGGTGGCAGAATTTTTGCCACCCCTTTTTAACTTGCCAGCGCAGGTAGAATGAAACCGGTTAGATGGTTTCGCGCAGCTGCTTGCCCGGCTTGAATTTTACCACGTTGCGGGCCTTGATCTTGATCGGTGCGCCGGTCTGCGGGTTTCTGCCGGTTCTGGCCTTGCGGCGGACCTTCTGGAAGGTACCGAAGCCAACAAGTGTAACCTTGCCGTCTTTTTTCTTAAGCGATTTTACAACCCCGTCCATAAACGAGTTGAGCGCTGCGGTCGCCGCTACCTTGGAAATTCCGGCATCCTTTGCCATTTTTTCGACCAGTTCTGCTTTTGTCATGGTCTTTCCCTCCCTTTTTTTTAAGGTTCATTCAAAAGCCCTGATTTTATAACAACTTAAAGTAGGTTTTTCGGCTTGTCAATACATAAAATGTGATTTTTACAAATTTTTTGAAAAATTTTAGTCGTTAACCTTGATCTGGAAGGGGTTTGAATGAGAGCAAAAGCTCAAGATCATGTATCATCATTGTGTGAAACCACTGTAAAATGCATTTGTACACTATGGGGCAACCCTGGGAGAGATATTCGGGTTTTTGCCTGCCGATTCAGAAAAGCGCCTCGACAAAACGGTCAGGATCAAACGGCTGAAGGTCTTCAATGGATTCACCTACGCCGATATAGGAAACAGGGAGTTTCATGGTGCTGCAGATAGCCACAACTATTCCGCCCTTGGCGGTGCCGTCCAGCTTGGTAAGTACAAGCCCGTTCACCCCCGTGCCCTCGTGAAACATTTTTGCCTGGGAGACCGCATTCTGCCCGGTTGTGGCATCCAGGACCAGCAGAACCTCGTGAGGGGCATCGGGTATTTTCTTGCTAATGCTGCGCTTTATTTTTTTCAACTGCTCCATAAGGTTTGTTTTTGTATGAAGTCTGCCTGCCGTATCAATGATCACCCGGTCAATATCCCTTGAAATCGCAGCTTCCACAGCGTCATAGGCTACCGCGGCGGGGTCTGCGTTTTCCCTGTGCGAGACCATCTGGGCCCCTGCACGTTCGGCCCATATCCCGAGCTGTTCAACGGCTGCAGCCCGGAAGGTATCTGCCGCCCCCACAAGTACGCTTTGGCCTTCTCCCCGGAATCTGTGGGCAAGCTTTCCTATGGTGGTTGTCTTGCCCACGCCGTTTACTCCCACCACCATTATGACATGGGGTTTTCTACCGGCGGGTTTCGGTTCTTCCAGGTTTTTAAATACCTTTGCGATTTCCTGCTTTAGAAACGAGCGCAGTTCATCAAAGTTTGAAATTCCGGGGCCATTTTCCCTTATTTTCCTTATAAGTTCGGTGGTTGTTTCAATACCCACGTCTGCCGTGATAAGAGCCTCTTCAATGTCTTCAAGCGCTTCCGGGTCAAGCACGCCTTTTTCAGAAACTGCGTTTTCAAGCCTCTGAGTAAGGGAATGGCGTGTTTTGCCAAGCCCTGACTTAAGCCTATCCATCAAGCCATGCGTTTTGGGGGTTACAGTGCCAGGCTCGACTTCGGGAGGCTCCACGGCCTGCTGTTCTGCCCTCCTGGTTTCTGCCGGTTCTTTTGGAGCGGTCTTTTTCTGCTTGCGCCGAAAGAACAGAAACAGCAGGATGATTATTATTACAAGAGCCGCTGCTGCAGCCGCAATTATTATCCATGTCAGCTCGCCTCCGGCAAGCATCCGGTCCAATTTTTCAGGCAGATCAGTTAAGAGCCCCTGCATCTCCAGTTCCTTTACCGTGTTTTGTTTTGGAAGTTTGCTCGCTGATTTTCAGGGCTTCATCCACATTTACCGATATGATCCTTGATACACCGCTCTGGGCCATTGTTATTCCAAAGAGCATATCCGAGAACTCCATGGTCTTCTTGTTGTGCGTGATCATTATTATCTGGGTTTTTTCTCCTATGATTTTCAAAAGTTCGTTAAAGCGTTCAACGTTTACATCATCGAGCGGGGCGTCGATTTCATCCAAAAGGCAGAATGCAGCAGGATTCAATAAGAATATTGCAAAAATAAACGCGATTGCGGACAAAGCCTTTTCCCCGCCGGAGAGCAGACTCAGACGGCTTACTTTTTTGCCGGGCGGATTTATCATAAGCTCCACCCCGGTCTCAAGAGGCTTGTCAGGCATGGTAAGTTCCAGCCATGCCGCCCCCCCGTTGAAAAGCCTGGGAAACAGCTCCGAGAATTTTTCATTTATT
This sequence comes from Desulfobacteraceae bacterium, assembly GCA_021737565.1. Lineage (GTDB taxonomy): Bacteria > Desulfobacterota > Desulfobacteria > Desulfobacterales > Desulfosalsimonadaceae > Desulfosalsimonas. Next base: position 20,779 of record JAIPDS010000016.1, read on the forward strand.
GCTTCAAAGGTTTGGATAAACAGCTTTTTTGTTATACGGTTTATCCTGCGGATTACGTTTTCCAGGTCTTCTACGGCCTCCTCAAGATCGTCCCTGTGGCCCGCCAGAAAGTCATAGCGGCTTTTCTGGTTTTCATAGGCCTCTATCGCCCCCAGGTTTACCTCTCCCATATCATCTATTTTCTGCCTTAAAACAGTTCGCCTGTTTTCGGTTTTCTCAATTGAAAAATCATTTGCAACAACCTGATCTCTGTATTTAAGGCGAATTTTTTCAAAGGAATCCGGGTATTTTTCCAGAAACCTGTTTACAAGGTTTTCCTGGTTAATGTTTAAACCGGACAGATCGAGTTCAAGCTTATGGATTTTCCCCCGGGTTCTTTCAAGCTCGTTCTGGGCTTTTGAAATCTCTTTGTCTGTTTTCTTCCTCTGGCTTGAGAGCCGGTCGAATTCGGACTGTTCTGATTTGAGTCTCTGGCCAAGCGTCTGCAGTTTATTTTTTTCAGCCTCAAAATTTTTTTCAGCTTCTTTTGCCTGCTGCCCGTTGCTTTCGGCCTGGTGCTGTTTTTTTTCAATTTCGCTGTGCAGCCGCTCGATTCTGCGCCTTGCTTCGTTTTTGAATTCCTTTAACCTGTCAAGCGTATTCTTTTTGTTTTCCTTTTCAGCATTATATTTTGTCAGCTCCAGATTTAAATCATTGCGCCTGTCTTCAAAATCCTTGATTTTTTCTTCAAGCGTTTTCGTCTCCCGGTTTAAATCATCAATTTGTTTCTGTACAGAATCTATCTGTTTTGTGATCTCCGAGAGGGCGGCATCATGCTGGGCAAGTTCCCGGCTTATATCATCTTTTTCCCCCTGCAGTCGCTGGCGTTCCAGTTCTACCACTTCCAGTCTCTGCCGGGCCTGCCTGATTTTTTCCGAGGTTTTGTAGGCCGCCTTGTCGGCTTCGAGCAGTGCGGCGTCGTTTTCGTATTTTTTTTCAGTAAGCGAAGCCAGGCGGTTTTCGTATTCGCGCACTGCTTCTTCCTGTTCCTCCTGGCGCTGTTTGGTATCTTTGAGTTCTTTTTCCGTGTCCCGAAGTTCTGCATCAAGCTGCTTTATTTCCTGCTTTTTTTCAAGTATTCCGGCCATCTTGTCCGTGCTGCCCCCAACTATTATGCCTGATGAAGTCACTATATCTCCGCTTTTTGCAGCAATAACGCGATAGGTCGACCCCGAGGCTATTTCGGCCAGGGCGGTTTCTATATCCTCTGCAACCCCGGCATCTCCTATAAGTGTTTCAATCACGTTTTCAAACCCCTTTTTTACCCGTATGCGGCTGCAAAGCGGGGAGATCTTGTTGCTGCTTTCATGGCCGGCTGTCGCGGTGGCTTTTATGTCCGCGGGTATGAATCCGCTTCTTCCGGCATTGTTTTTTTTAAGAAAGCCAAGTGCGTTTAAACCGGCCTCGCTGTCGGTTACAACAATATACTGCAGAGCTTCGCCAAGGGCGGCTTCTGCTGCCGCCGCATATCCTGCTTCAGGTTCGATAATGTCTGCGACAATGTCCAGGCATCCCTGTTTTTCCCCTTCCCGGCCGGATTTCTGTTCTTTCATAACCGCCCGCACGCCGTCTTTGTACCATTCGAAATTCGAGTGCATGCGGTTTAAAACATTTAATTTGGATTTCATCCTGGAGCGCTGATTTGTAAGTTCATTTGCGGTCCTGACCTGTTCATCGAGCTTTTTGCTCTCAGTTTTGAGCGACTCCCTGCATTGGTTTATTTCGCTTTCCAGTTTGTCGCGGATCTCCTGGAGTTCTTTCTGCCTGTTCTGCTGTCGGGTCTGTGTTTTTTCAAGTTCCGCGATAATTTTTTCTGTTTCGTTTTTTTCGGATTCCACCTGCCTGAGCCTGCGCTTGACATGATCTTTGCCTGCTGCCGCGCTGTGGTAGGTATTATGATATGCAGCCTGCCTGGAAGCAAGTTCGGTCTGTTTTTTTTTCTGCTCCTCAAGCCGCTTTTTAAGAGAGTCAAGTTTTGTTCTGTCATCTTTTGATGCCGATTCCTGCTCCCTGATCTGATCCTGTATGCGTTTAATCGCTGATTCGAGTTCCCGGCATTTTTCCTCTCCCTGCTCAATTTCGGATTCTATTTTTTTGCTTTCTGCCTCGGCTTCGTCTAAGGAGTGCTCCAGGTCTGAAATTTCCTGTTCCAGCTGTTGTTTTCGCTCATGCAGATGACGGATTTCCCCTTCAAGCCTGTCTTTGGCGCTTCGGCTTCCGGTTTTTTCCGCCCGGAGTTCTGTTATTTCTTTTTCTTTTTCTGTGCGCCGGCTGTCGATATTTTCCAGTGCCGAGTTTAATTCTTTTATAGTCTCTTCGCCAACGGAGTCCTTTTCCTTCAGCCGGTCCAAAAGCTCCCTGGTTTCGGCAATGCGGCGTGCGTAGTCCTCGTAATAGTAAACAGTTATCAGAAAATCGGTTTCTTGGAGCTTTTTGCGGTATTCCTTATACTCCAGGGCTTTTTGGGCCTCACGGGACAGGCTCTCAAGCTGGGTTTCTATTTCCTCTAAAATGTCGTTTATGCGTGTCAGGTTCTGGCGGGTGGCATTTACCTTTGCAACGGCTTCCTGCCTGCGGTTCTTGTACCGGATCACCCCTGCGGCTTCCTCGATAAAGCTGCGGCGTTCCTCCGGGGATGCATCTGTTATGGCGCCGATATTTCCCTGCTGGATAATGGCGCAGGATTTTGAACCCATTCCGTGGCGGAGGAATATGTCATGGACGTCTTTTAAGCGGCACGGCTGTTTGTTTATCAGGTAGTGGCTTTCTCCGGATCTGTACAATCGCCTGGTGATCATTATTTCAGAATAGGTGCTTACAGGCGAGGATACATGTTCCGAAACATCGGCGATTGTAAGGGAGACCTCTGCCAAGTTGACAGGCGCTTTTTTATCGGTTCCCGAAAAAATAACATCCCCCATGGCTTTTCCGCGCAGCTGCCTTACGCTCTGCTCACCCATAACCCACTTAATGGCGTCAATGATGTTGCTTTTCCCGCAACCGTTGGGTCCCACTACCGCGGAAATGCCGGGAGGAAAGGTAATGACGCATTTTTCTGCAAATGACTTGAAACCGTAGATTTCCAGTCTTTTCAAGAGCATGGGAAAAGCCTTGACTGTAATGTTTAAGTGCGGCAGATTTATTGTTTTGAATTTGTGGTTATCTAACCTGATTTGAGGCTTGTGTGCAATAGAAAAAATCCGGTTTACCGGGCGTTGAAAGGATACTTGATTACCTTGGAACTTCTCGGGAAATACTGGTTTCTGTTCGGACCGGCAGTAAAATACAGGGCAGGCCGGTATCTGAGATCAGCCGCCCCACAACTAAAGGCCATGAATCAATTATTTTTCTGTAATGGATTCGTTGCAAGTTCTTTGTAACGGATTTTAAATCAGGTACCCTTTGGCCAGTTCCCGGTAAGTTTCGATCTGGCTGTCAACCCAGTGCCTTGCGTATCCGAGTTCACCGGCCATGAGTTCGGCTGCTGCAGGGGCTGCTTCCATACTGGCCCTGGCGTTGAGCAAAAGGGCACGGGTTCGTCTGGACAAAAAGTCTTCCAGGGTGCGTGCCATTTCGTGGCGTACAGCCCATACCGCCTCTGCCGCGATGATATTCAGGTCGGGATGGACAGGTTTGTTTAATTCCGGCTGTTGGCGCACCAGATCCTTTATACCTGCGGCATCGGCTCCGTAAACCGCCAGGTTTCCGAATTTTTCAGGGTGATTGTGATATCCGTGGATATGCAGTTCCCGGGTAACACACCGCTGTTCTTCCAGGTGAGCTATAACCGCGGCATTGTCGATGGCGTCTTCTGCCATTTTTCTGTAGGTGGTCCACTTCCCGCCTGTTACTGTTACCAGCCCGGAACGGGAGATGTATATGGTGTGATCCCTGGAGATTGCCGCCGTATTTTCCGCATCCCCCTGGGTAACAAGCGGGCGCAGTCCTGCAAACACGCTCAGCACGTCTTCGGCTGACGGGTCCTTTTCCAGGTATTTTGCCGCATGGGAAAGCAGAAATTCTATTTCCTCTTCAAGCGGCCTTGGCTCCTCAAGGATCTGTTCCACCATGGTGTCAGTGGTGCCAACTATTACCTTGTCATGCCATGGAGTTGCAAACAGCACCCTTCCGTCTGCTGTATGCGGCACCATTATGGCGGTGTCTCCGGGCAGAAAGGACGAATCAAGCACAAGGTGTATACCCTGGCTCGGCATGATCATCCTGGGTGCTCCGGGATCATCCATTTTCAGTACCTGGTCGGTAAATACGCCAGTTGCGTTTATAACTCCTTTTGCCCGGATCTCATATTCCTCTCCTGTTTCCATGTCCTTTGCCAGCACGCCGGCGGTCATCTGTTTTTCCTTTATCAGACCCGCGACCTTCATGTAGTTTACAAGTGTTGCCGACTGCTCTGCCGCGGTCTGGGCCATGTTTATGGCAAGCCGGGAGTCGTCGAACTGCCCGTCATAATAGATCACTCCTCCAAGCAATCCTTCAGTCTCAATTGTGGGCAGATATTTACGGGTTTTCTCCCTTGAGAGAAACTTGGAGTGCCCGAAGCCGTGCTTGCCAGCGAGTATGTCGTAGACCTTGAGGCCTATGCCGTAAAACGGACCCTCCCACCAGTCGTAGTTGGGCACCACAAAGGGCAGGTTGTGGACAAGGTGAGGAGCGTTTCTTCTCAGGCGCCCCCTTTCCTTTAAGGCCTCAAGCACAAGAGAGATATTTCCCTGCTGTAGGTATCTTACCCCTCCGTGGATCAGTTTTGTGCTTCTGCTGGATGTGCCCTTAGCAAAATCGTCCTGTTCGAGCAGCAGGGTCTGGTAGCCCCTGGATGCCGCATCAATGGCGCATCCGAGACCCGTAGCCCCGCCGCCCACTATCACAAGGTCCCAAGGCTTGTCTGCATGTTTGATCCTTGAAATCATTTCGGTTCTGTTCATAGAAAGCCTCATTGCGGTAAAAAGTTTTGTATTTTATCAAAGATTTTAAGGCCCGAAGGCCATATTGGCAAACAGAAACTTTGGTTATCGCTATAGTCCCGGGATTTGTGAAAGTCCCTGCAAAAATTCAATCGATTCTTTCAGTCTTTTCCGCTGCGGGCCGCTGGGGCGGATTTGTTCGCTGCTGAGCGTTTTCGGGATTCGGCCTTTGGCTTACGCTGGAATTTCAAAAACTCGGGCTTTCGCCCTCAAACAGTTTGAAATTCCTGGCGTAAGCCTTCGGCCGAATTTACCCGAAACCGCTCAATGCAGACGAACAAACCTCCCCGACGGCCCTAAGACAAAATCCCGGGAAGCTTCAGGTTGATTCCGGGCTGTTTCAAACATGCGGATATAGGAGAACTTCTTTTGGCAGAGTTGGTCTTGTAAAGTCCAAGCCCGCATCGCTTCAACAATCTCGACCGGGGACATCATGGAAAATCCCGGTGCCGGATGAAAAGTCTCAGGCGGATCGGGGCGCCGGTTAGCGGAGGGCTGGATGGAAACAGCAAAAATTCAGTCCACCCAATTTTCCTGTTTTGTCATTTTGTCAAGTTTGTTTATGGCCTTTTTCAGGCTCTTTTGCTTTTTCTTGATGAAAGGCCGCAGCTCTTTCTCATTGCATAGCTTCATAATGAGAATTTGATTTTTTAAAATCTCTATTTGTTGAAGGAGCAAGGCCCCTTCCACGCGCAGAGGCCAATTTGCGAAACCAATATTTCTGGTCTCCCAGTCTGCAAATTTGTAGTTATCTAAAATTTCTTTTTCTTCGATACAGGCGTATTTACCCTTTGATATGTCTTCCAGCAAAGGAAGGTACCCCTCATTAAGTGCACGTTTCATAGCATCAAGGGATTGCTGCGGATCGGTGAACTCTTTTATTCCAGGTTCTTTTTTCTTTTCTCCCAGACCGCAGTCTGAAATTTCATCGAATCTTCCGGACTTGACCAACTCAATAATTTCCTTTTTCAACTGCTCATTGTGTTCCTGGGCCAAAGAGCAAGAGGGAATCAGTATAACAAAGAAGAAGATAAATATTAATTTTTTCAATCCGGTACCCTCCTTAATTTTTAAATTACCTGGACCAGCTTCTTCGCGTTCCGTTATCCACGTGTACGAAATTTGAGTATAGACCAAGACCTTGAATTTTATTGCTCGACCACATTTTTTACAAACCTTTTTAAGCTTGTTAATATTTGAACAGGAAATGTCTGCAGCGTTGCCTGACAGATGTTGAGAATTGGTCGTTCCGCCAACATTTGAATTATGAGTCGCACATCTATAGCCGCTGTTAATCGTTAATGGCATCCCGATTTGTTTTTCTATATTTTTACACATGTCGATAATCTCATCCTTGATCAGATTCTTACCACAACCACATTTACAAGCGAAATCACTTTTGGCAATCATGGGGATATCATACCTTCATTTATGTTATTGCTCTTATATTGCTTTAAATAAAGGAAATTATTTCATGAAGCATAAAATATATCAATATAAAGGTGAAAGAAATTATTTATTAAAGCAATTTTCCCTTATCATATAAGGCCTCCTATTTCAATTTTTTTGCGACTTTAAAGGAGCTTTTTTCTTCATTCGGCCGTAAAACGAAACTCGGTGAGTTTTGTCAGTCCCTGCAAAACACAACCCGGCCCCTGAAAATTTCCGTACAGCGGCCCTGCGGGGCAGTTTGTTCACTGCTGACCGTCTTCGGGATTCGGCCGGGCCTTGCGCTGGAATTTTAAAAACTCGGCCCTCCGGGCCTCAGACAATTTAAAATTCCGGACGCGCAAGGCCCGGCCGAATCTTATCCGAAGCCGCTCAATGCAGATGCACAAACCACCCCGCAGGACCGCCTGACCAGATTCCTGCAAGCTTGAAGATTTATTTTCAGGCTCTTTGGAAGCCTTTAGCATAAAAAATTAAGCTTTTGCATTTTCACTATTGGGTAAACTTCGATACCGGAGGCGATGCCTATGCGGACGAGGCAGGGCGGTCTTTGAGGGAGCATTGCATGAGGGCCGGTTAAGCAGATGCCGGCGTGCGGAGCCATAGCGGCCGGCGCTGTCTGAGCGCACGATAGTGCGCGAGTTCGCTGGACGCGGCGAAGCACGCCTGGCAGATGCCAGGCCCGAATGCAGCGAACGAAAAGACCGCCCTGCCTCGGCCTGCATACCAATAACCGGGTTGTTGTTTTTTTCAGTTTTTGCATTTTTTTGGTTTTCCCGGTGATCCGCCGGGTAGGCGGGTGCATAATAAATATTGGCGGGAAAATCGACTTATAGAGGTTCACCGTGAAATTGACGTTAGGTGTATTATTTTTTGACAACCAGGCAAACACATCAGATAATATGGAATATATAAATCTGGAGAGGATGGAGTTATGAAAAAAATGCTTAAGATAACGGGTTTGGTTTTTGCCGTACTGATAGTGCTGGTGGTTATAGTCATGGTTGCCGCCAAACTGCTTATCACCCCGGAGCGGGTAAAAAAGACTGTTTTGCCGGTGGCTGAAAAGGCCCTTAAAAGGAAGGTGAGTATCGGGGATATAAACATCAGCCTGTTTTCAGGGATTTCAATAGGGGATTTCAGGGTAATGATGCGCGATGAGGACATGACCTTTGTTTCAGCCGAATCCCTGGAGCTCAGCTATAAGTTCTGGCCTCTTTTAAAAAAACAGGTTTCAATTGACGAAGTGCGGTTGAAGAACCCGGAAGTCCGGGTCGTTAGAAACAAGGACGGCAGTTTTAATTTCAGCGACCTGCTGGAAAACAATTCAGACGGCAGGTCACCGGCATCCGCCGATCCGGTTAAGGCTTCTGTTGCGCTGGCACAGGAAAAAGACGGAGGATCCGCAATGGATCTTATGGTCAGAAAGGTGGAGATAACAGGCGGCCATGTCCGGTTTACCGACAGGTTTGTGGACAAAGAGCCTTTTTCGTCCGGGATAAGCGGCCTGGAGTTTTTTGCGCGCAACATCTCCCTTAAGGAGCCGTTTCCCTTTGAATTAAGCGGCAGACTAAACGATGCCGCGGTCAGCGCCAAGGGAACAGCCGATCCCGTGGGGCGTGGAATCAAGGCCGATGTCCGGATCAGTGATCTGGATCCTCTTGATTTTGAGCCTTATTTCAGAGACCGGGTGCCGGGCAGGATTTCTTCGGCAAAGATTAATCTTGAGACCTCTGTTGAAGCTGATGCCCGCAAGGTCAGCTCAAAAGGTAAGCTAAGGGTTAAGGATGTTGACATGGTGCTTGAAGCACTGCCTGATGTCCCGTTTAAAAATGCAGGGATTGCGGCTGACTATGATCTGACAGAAGAGCCTGGAGCACAAAACCTCAAAATACGAACTCTTGAAGCTGATATAAACGGCATTTCCATGAATGCTGCCGGCAATGTATTATACGGGGCTGTGCCTGAAATTGACATTTCCCTGGAGCTGCCTGAAACAGATATTAAAAAAATACTGGCTGCAATCCCGGAGGCTCTTGCAAAAACCGTGGAAAAAACGGATCCCTTCGGCAGGATTGAGGTGCAAATCCGTCTTGCCGGCACTGCAGACAAACCCGAACGATTGCTTCAAAGCGGAAAAGTGCGTCTTGATAGTGCAGGAGCATTGATAAACAATCTTAAGGCATCTGCTTCAGGATATATAATTCTTTCCCCAGACCGGATATTCTCCGAGGAAACAGAGGTAAAACTGGGTGGGGATACCGCCCTGCTAAACTTTGAAATTACAGATTATTTTTCAGACCCGGTTCGCATCAGTAATACAGTAACAGCAAAGCGCCTGGATCTTGACCGCCTGATAGCGGCCGCAGGCGGCACCGGGGCTAAAGACGCGGGAAACGTTAAAGGGGATGCAGGCAAAGCCGAGGCAACGGATAAGGCAAAAAACAGCGGAAACAGTTCTCAAAAACATGCAATTGGGCCTTTTGATCTCCCGGTACGGGCGGAAGGACAGATCAGGGTCCAGGAGGCCCGCTACAGGGGTTTGCCTGTGCAGGATTTGCTTGCCAAGTATACATTGATTGACAATGTGTTTACAATGGAGTCGTTTTCGGCCCGTGTTGCCGAGGGCGAGGCAAAAGGCGAGGCAAGCATAAACCTCGGGCAGAAAGACATGAAATACACGGCAAACCTTTTGCTGCAGAGTATAAATTCATCAGAGATAATAACTGCAATGTATCCAAAGGCAGGGTGGATGGTATCCGGGACAGCCGACATAAACGGGGATTTCTCAGGCAGAGGAATCCGGATGAAAGATATCAGAAAGACTCTTACAGGGCGGTCTGATTTTAAAATTTTAAACGGCAGGATTTCAGGCGAGCAGATAACCGGTAAACTTGGCCCTATGCTCGGCGCAGGGAATTTAAAGGCAATTGATTTTGATTCTTTTAAGGGGAACCTGAAAATAGCCGAGGGTAAGGTAAAAGTAGAAGGGGATTTTGACGGCAACGAGATAAAAATGAAGCCTTCAGGTATGATAGGGCTTGACGGATCCCTGGATCTTTCATTGAACCTCAGGCTTGCCCCGGGTTTTTCCGACCGGCTCTCGGGCGACAGCCTGGCAGGCCGGCTGATGACCGACAGCAAAGGGTGGACCAGGCTCCCTGTGACGGTCGCGGGAACCGTAACCAGTCCAAAGTTCGCCCTGGACAGCTCGGAGGTCAGGCAGCAGCTAAGAAAAAAGGCAACTGAAAAGTTCATAGAAGAGGGTGTTAAAAAGCTGTTTAAATGACCGGTTCAGGGGCGGTTCATATCAAGGAGCACTTTAAGGCTGCCCTTGCGGCAGGCATGATCAAATGCTTCCGTGAAATCGGAGAAAGGATATATTTTTTCCACAAGGAGGTCAACGTCCACCAGTCCGTTTTCAAGGTACCTTAGTGCGAGGTTGATATCCCCGCATCTGGAACCGAGAATGTGTATTTCGTTTACAACTACTTCGCAAAGATCTATCTGAGACCGCCTGTGGGAAGTTGTTTTTGCTATAACAGTGCCCTCGGCCCGCACCATGGCAAGGGCATCCTGAATACCCTCCGGGCTGCCCGTGGCCTCTACCACAATATCAAAAGGGTCGGGCCTTGATCCGGCGGCCCCGGTCGAATCGCTCGGTTCGAGCAGTATCGTGTCAATACCCTTGCCTGAAACAACGGCAAGTTTTTCAGGATGCCGCCCTGCAAGCAGCAGGTTTTCGCAATGGTGTCTTAATGCAAGTGCGGTAAGCAGCCCCATTTTACCGTCTCCGAGCACGGCTATGCGGTGGGTGTTTTTTATGTGAACCTGCTGGGTGATCTCCAGGGCCGCGGCCAGTGGTTCTGCGAAAACCGCTCGGTAATCTTCCACCGATTCCGGGATGAGGTGAATATTTTTGACAGGAACGCACAGGTATTCCGCAAAAGCGCCGTTTCTGCCCCTTATGCCGATTACGGATCTGTCGCGGCAATGCCTGGCATCCCCGGAACTGCACCATTTGCACTTGCCGCATCCGCAGTTTATATCCGCGGTTGCCCGCTTGCCTTCAAGCTCCGGAAAAGACGGCGCCTTTTCCACTGTTCCTGCAAACTCGTGGCCAGCGATGCCTGAAAATCCCGCATAACCATGTAGGATTTCAATATCTGTGGTACAAATTCCCGCTGTTGAAATTTTTATAAGCGCTTCATTTTCTTCTGGCTTGGGAATCGGCATTTCTGTGAGAAAAGCGTGCCTGTTTTCCAACTTAGCAGCTTTCATTGCGTGCCTTTCCTTTAAAAGTAAACGGCGGCTTAGCAGGTCCGGCAAGAGCAGGGGCAATAATCGGGGAATAGAAAAATTCCTTATACTTTAGAATACTCAAAGGCCCAGGCCCCGGATTCTTCGTCCTTGTAGATATCCTGAAATACGTTTGGGAATTCGCGTTTGCAGATTTCGGCAATCTGGCCGCAGACCAGCCGGATTTCCTCTTCGGCATGAACAGAGGTCCGCATTGCAATTATATGCCTCCATGCCCTGAGGTTTCCTGTAACCATGATTGTTGTTCCTATTCCTATGGGGGCCAGCCGCCGGAACATTGAAGTGAGCATTTTTTTGCTGGAAAAATCGTCTATGTCGGCGATGCCGAAGATTTCTGCAAGTTCCTTTTGAGAGTTTTCAAGAAAATCGACCACCTCTCTGAATTTTTTTTCCGCCGCCGGGTTTTCGCAGGCCGAATCCGGAATCCATACCGGCAGATCGTCAAGACGGACATATCTAAGACTTTCCTGGCTGTAGGCCATTCCCGCCCGGTGGCGGACAAGCTCATGGGTAAATACCCTGGATACATTTCTGCAGATAAAAGTTGCATTTGCATGCTCCAGCACCGAGCCGTGCCCGCTTTTTAACACGTTTGCTATGTATCTGTCGTTGCCCCGCCTAACATTTGTGACATTCGGGTTGGATGCTTCCGGCCTGGCAGGATCGTAAGGCTGCCAGCTCCTGTAGCACATGCGGCCCGCAGCTTCTATCAGATTCTCCGCGTCTGATACGCTGTGGTCCGTCCCCCAGTCCGGATTCCCGATGTCTTTTAAATAAGCGTTTAAACCTTCGGGCACAAGCATGGTTTTGGCCACCAGATATGCCTGTGGACTGTCGATCTGGCGCATAATTGCCTCCTTGATTAATAGTCCGGTTTTTTAAGCGGTTTTTTGGAAAACCATGTTTTTATGACTGCATGAACCAGGGTGGCAAGCGGGATGGCAAGAAAAAGGCCCCATATCCCCCACAGGCCGCCGAAAACCAGTATTGCTACAATAATGGCAACCGGGTGCAGGTTAACCACCCCGGACAATAGCAGCGGAACCAGTATGTTGCCGTCAATCAGCTGGATGATGCCGTATGCAATTACCGTGTAGGTAAATTCCGGGCTGATACCCCATTGGAAAAAGGCAAGCAGCACAACCGGAATTGTCATAACCGTGGCCCCTATATACGGGATAAGAACAGAGAGCCCGATAAACAGCGAAACCAGCATTGCGTAGTTAAGGTTGAGAAAGGAAAAGGTTATGTAGCTTGCGATCCATACGATGATAATTTCCCATAATTTGCCACGCACAAAATTGCCCACCTGGTCGTTGACTTCGTGCCATACCTCTGTGGCGAGTTCAAGGTTTGAAGGCAAAAGAGTTTTAAGCCATCCCAGAATACGGTCCTTGTCCTTTAAAAAAAACAGCACCAGCAGCGGAACAAGTACAAGGTAGATCAGAAGGGAGATCAGGTTTTTTACCGAGGCTACTGAAAAGGCAACCGCCTCCTGCCCCATACTGGTCAGTTCTGTTTTCAGAAAACCGATGATCTGTTTTACCTGCTCTTCAGAAATAAGTTCCGGATATTTCTCGGGCAGCTGCATTAACTGTTTCTGGCCGTTTGCTATCAGGGCCGGCAGTTCCTGGATCAGCTGGGCGATCTGACGCGAAAGCAGCGGCAGCAGTCCGATCACCAGTGCAAGCAGGCATATCATAAACAGAGTAAAGGTGACCCCAACCGCAATGGTTCTGGGAATGTGCAGGCCTTGTAGCCGGTTGATAATTCCTTCAAGCAGGTAAGCGATTATCAGGCCCACGAAAACCGGCTGCAGCATCTTGCCCAGAAGAATTATTCCTATAAATCCTCCGAGAAGAATGGCCCATAAAATGACCATCTGGGGATCGGAAAATCGGTTTTGAAACCATTCCCGGATCATCCGGAGCATAGGGGCAGCCTTTCAGGGTTTTGGGGGGTCAACACAATATGTTCCGCCCGGTTTTCAGATTCCAAGCTTGGACAAAAAGATGCAGATGTCGTTTACTGTTTCCACAAGCCTGGGATGGGTTGAATGAAATTCCCTTACAGATTCGTAAAGACCTTCAAGGGAGGCCTTAAGCAGGTTGGGATTGAGTTCCTCCCGGGTGGCTTCATGAGCCGTGGCCTTGGCAAATTTTTTGATGCTTTCGGCCTTTTCCAGATCGGTTTCAGCAAGATCGGTTACTTCTTCATTTAAGCGGTTTAAAAGATCGTAATATTCCTGTTTCTTGTCTTCCGGAATGTTTTTGGAATTCTTGATTTTTTCTTTCAGAGTTGCCAGAGTGTGCTTTAACATGGGCATTCCTTGATCTGGTTGTTTTGTTTTTTTTAAAGTCTGCAAAACAGTATTCGGATTTTTTAGAACATTACCTTAATATTTTTTTCAAAACAAGATCGTTTTTTGTGGAAAAAACCAGCCTGCCGGACCATAAGGACGGAATTTGACAAACCCCTGCAAGAACTGCGATATAGAGGAAAAGGTTCACGTATGCTGCGGGAGACATCCTGAAACAGGTATTGTAAACTTTTTTATTCGTATTTGCCTATAATTGCTATGCTGCATATGTTCTGGAACGGAAATCCTCCCAGGTTGTGGGTCATTGCCAGTACCGGATTTTCGAGCTGGCGCTTGTCCGCCCTGCCGTGAAGCTGCAGATACATTTCATAGAGCATGCGAAGGCCCGAGGCTCCAATGGGATGGCCGAAGCATTTAAGCCCACCGTCTATCTGGCAGGGTATGCCGCCGTCGCTGTCATAGAAACCTTCCATAATATCATTTATAGCCTTGCCACTTTCTGAGATATGCAGGTCTTCATAGGTTACCAGCTCGGTGATGGAAAAACAGTCATGAAGCTCCATCATGCTGATTTCTTCCCTGGGATTTTCTATACCGGCTTCCTTGTAGGCCTCCACGCTGCACTTGGGAGTGGTTATAAAATGATCCCCGTCCCAGTCGTTAAAACCCATCTCCTCTCCGCTGCTTAAGGCAAGCTGCAGAGCCTTTACAGATACAAAGTCCTTTTTACCCATTTTTCTTGCAATTTCCGGGGTGGTGACAATTGCGCATGAAGAGCCGTCGCTTACACCGCAGCAGTCAAAAAGCCCCAGGGGATGGGCCACAATGGGTGCAGCCATTACCTGTTCATCCGTAACCTTTTTGCGAAGATGTGCCTTGGGGTTTATGGCGCCGTTTTCATGGCTCTTGGCTGATACATGGGCCATTGCCCTTTTCAGGTCATCGTCTTTTATCCTGTACTTGGCTGCATAGGCGCTTGCAAGCTGGGCAAAGGAGCCGGGTGCTGTCAGGTTCGGCCACCACTGCCAGGCCAGGGTCCCCGTGTTTGATCCCCCTGCCGGCAGGCCTCCGTAACCGGTGTCCTTTAGCTTCTCCACCCCCAGGGCAAGGCAGATATCATACGCGCCCGAGGCCACCGCATAGCAGGCCCCCCGGAAGGCCTCGGTCCCGGTGGCGCAGTAGTTTTCGACCCGGGTGACCGGTATCATGGGAAGCCGCAGGGTAGTGGCAAGGGGCATGGCGGTTTTGCCGACGTTTATTTCATCCATGCAGGTGCCGAGCCATGCGGCCTGGATGTCCGCAGGCTCGATTTTCGCATCAGCAAGACATTCTTCAAAAGCTTCGACCATGAGTTCTTCGGCCCCCACGTCCCATCGCTCGCCGAACCTGGTGCATCCCATTCCTATAATGGCCACCTTGTCCCTGATACCTGTTGCCATGTGAAATTCTCCCTTATTTATAAATTTAAAGCGCGAAAAACGAAATTTACGGCAAACCCGAAATCATGCATTACAGAAGATCAGGCGCTAGGATTCCTGCGGCGATACCATTGCAAACAACGCTTCATTGGCATCCCCGAGCTGTCTTGCATCGCTCATGTCATTTATCCTTGAAAAATTTTCGCTTATCTCTTCAGGCGTGGGCGGGGTCTTGCCGTCGCCGATCTTTGCGCCCCTGCCGGTGAGTATGGCGGCCCTGCTGAAATGGCCTATGCCGGCGTTAAAAATTTCACCCGACTCCGAGCATTGATCGCTGCACAGGTAGACAACCATGGGGGCTACAAGTTCCGGTTTCATTTTTTCGAACAGCTCCTGCGGCATTATGTCTTCTGTCAGCCTGGATGCGGCAAGGGGGGCGATGGTATTTACCCTGATGTCATATTTTTGCCCTTCAAGCTTAAGGGTGTTCATCAGGCCCACAAGGGCCATTTTTGCCGCGGAATAGTTGGCCTGCCCGAAGTTTCCGTAGAGGCCTGCCGCAGAAGTGGTCATGATGATCCTGCCGTAACCCTGCTCCTTCATTTGGCGGAATGCCGGTCTGGTCACGTTGTATGCCCCGTTTAGGTGGACCGAAAGGACTGCGTTCCAGTTTTCAGGCTCCATTTTAATAAAGCTCTTGTCCTGCAGTATGCCGGCATTATTGATCAGGATATCCACCCGTCCGTAATTGTCCATGGCGCATTTGATTATGTTTTCCCCGCCTTCGGGGGTTGCGACATTGTCGTAATTTGCAACGGCCTCTCCACCTGCGGCCTTTATTTCATCTGCAACCTTTTGGGCGGGTGCGGTTGAACCATCTCCCGTGCCGTCCCTGGCTCCCCCCAAATCGTTTACAACCACCCTGGCCCCTCTGGATGCAAGCTCTAAGGCATAGGCCCTTCCCAGGCCGCCTCCTGCACCGGTGATTACAGCTGTTTGTCCGTCAAACCTGATTTTGTCCTTTTCTTCGGCGGCGCCGGGCACCGGCCTTGCCTTCCAGAAATAATTTACAAATCCCCGCTCCTTGTCCCGGGTGCGTTTTCTGAATACCATTTGCATGGGCAGGCCGACTTTAATCTCAGAGAGCTTGCAGTCCGTGAAGTCTGCCATGAACCGCCCTCCGCCTTCAAACTGTATCATCCCGTAAATATGGGGCGGATCATAGGATACAGCCAGCATGTCACCGGTAAATGTTTTGACTTTTGCAGGACGGTCGGCGAATTCATAGTCCTGCTGGGCATATCTGGCAGTGCATTCAGGGTTGACGCACACATTTGCCCTGGGAAACTGCGGTGTGCCGCATTTTGTGCATTTTCCGCCTACCAGGCCCAGAATCATTTTTCTGTTGCGCCACAGGGTTGTCATGGCGGTCTGGATCGGGGCTTCGGCCCTTATTCCCATCTCCGGCTCCATAAGATCCCGGAATACAAGCCATTTGGGATAATTTTCAACTGTTTCCCGGTTTTCCAGGACAGGTTTTACTTTCGGCCTTTCTCTGAGTTCGTTTATTTTTTCAGTAACCGTAAAACAAAGCGCATCACAACCCTGGCCGAATCCGGCCGCCACAATCTTCTGCCCGGCTTCCGCCTCGTCAAGGGCGGCGGCCAGCATGAGAAGGGGATGGGCGCAGCCCGTGTCACCACAGACCTCATGCATGTTGTCCATGACCTTTTCCGGGTCTGCCCCCAGTTTTTTCGCAATTTTTTTGTGTTCCGCCTTGAAATAACAGGGGTAGACGAGCTTGTCGATCTGGTCTATCTTGAGATCAAGTTTGTTTAAAAGCCCGTTAATTGCCTCCGGTATGATTCCGGAGTATCCTTCATCCCTGACCCATCGCTCCTCCCATGTATAGTCGAACCGGTGTCGGGCCCCGCGATAATGATCAACAAAATCGCAGGATATTGAATAGCTGCCGTTAAATTCCGCAATCACGTCTTGTCCGCCTGTCAGAAACGAGGCTGCACCGTCTCCGTACCACATTTCATAGAATCCGCCCGGCTTGGTCAGGCGGCAGTCCGAGGCCGTGACCAGCAGTTTTTTGTCCTTTTTGCCGGAGACCGATTCCAGGGCTGTAACAAGAGCTGTTGTACCGGCTTTCTGAGAGGCTGTAAAATCTGCGGTGGTTATATCCTCGCCCAGGTTTAAGGCGGTGGAGACAATGCCGGCGTTCTGGCGGTCGGCAAAGGGCAGGGAGGTGGAAGCCAGGCAGATACCGTCTACTTCCTTTTTGTCTGCGCTCTTCAGGCAGTTTCTCGATGCCTCAATAGACATTGTAACGGCGTCTTCGTCCCAGTTGCACATGGAACGTTCGCCCTGGGCCACCATTACAATGGCCGGGGAAAACCATCCCATGGCCTGGTATATGGCCGAACGCGAAAGCCGCAGCCGGGGAATGTATGCGCCGTAAGAAGTGATGCCGATCATATTTTAACTCCTTTGTTTTATACAGAGTTTGCTGTTTATGGTTTTGTGCTGATGACAGCCTGGAGATTTTTTCTGCCGGCGCGGAAAGTGCGCTTATAACGTCTGTCACCTGTTCATTTAGTTCCCTGTATTCTCTTCCGTCTTTTAAGGTTGACGGCTTCGTAAAAAGTCCAATATCGGCGTTGCCCTTCATCCCTCGAAATTTCACGTACGATAAGTACGCTGCATTTCTCGGGATTTTGTGCGCCTTGATCTTGAACTTTTTACTTTGCCGTCGGAAATCGACTT
>JAIPDS010000094.1 GCA_021737565.1 Desulfobacteraceae bacterium
TGCCCACCTCCAGGCAAATCCTGGATAATCTACTTGGCTCATTTGCACCTCCTTTTTGCCAAGTAGTTTTACCCAAAATTTGCAAAAGCGGACAAATCATTTGCTATGAATTGCGGTCATATCATTTGCTATCAACACTTAATTAATGTTCCTCCAGGATCTTAGCCGATAAGTCATTTTTGCGCCCATAAAAATGGCAATTAGGCCGAGCAGATGTCCGGGCCTGGGATTTGCTGCAAGCTGCTTTAACTGTTCTTTTAAAGCGATTGCCGGCCTGCCGTTTAGCAGGGCCTTGTGTATGATCATTCTTTTTTTCCATGCCTCGTGCTGTTTTAATTCATTCGGGGCAAGCGACTTGTAGCTGCTTTCATATCTGGCCTCTATAATCTCAAGGGCCCTGCGGTTGGCTTCAATGGATTTTGAAGTGCTGTTTTTGCCTGTAATGCACTGATAAACGGTTAAGGGGCTGCTGATATACTGGTATCTGCAGCCCATCTTTGCCAGCCTCAGCCACAGCTCATAATCCTGAAGCGCAGGCAGTTGGGTGTCAAACAGTCCCGCCTCCATGAGAAGTTCGCGTCTGACAGTCGTCATGGAGGAGCCTCCGATAATGTTTTTGATCAAAAGCTCCCTAAAAATATCAGTGTCTTTGCCGATGGCCCGGGGTTTTGAAAAATAGGTTACTTTTTCTTTTACCATGCAAATCTGCGCGGGATGATAAATCAGGTCTGCATCGGGATCTTCTTTTATAGTCCGCACAACAGATTCGATTTTTTCAGTCTTAAACCTGTCATCATCATCAAGAAAGGCTATCCACAGGCCGGATGCCTGCCGTACACCCATATTTCTGGCGCTGTTTGCCCCCAAAGGCCTGTCGTTTCTTAGCAGCACAGCCTTGGTGCCGGAAGGGCAGCCCTTTAACACCTCCCGGGAAACCGGGGGATACGAACCGTCATCAATCACGATGATCTCTTCAGGAAGCCGGCTCTGGGCAAATACACTGTCCAGGGCTTCCCGCAGGTCCCCGGGCCGGTTGTGTGTTGGAATGACAACCGTGATATTCATTTTTTCGTTTTTCTTCCTGTCCTTCCTGCTCTTCCTGGTTTTAGCCTGAGCCAAAACCTGCCCGACCCGGAATCATTTTTCTCTGATCATTGTTTTTATATTCTCCATGGTCATTATTATAAGAATATAATACCGGAAAAGATATATCCCTACAAATTTCTTATACATCCACGGCCGCCCCCGGTCCCGGATCGCCCTGTAAACCGAAACCGGGCAGGGCGGCACCAAGGCCCGGAACAGGGCTTTTCCAAGATAGGAACAAACCCGGTTTTCTTTTCTCCAGATCCCCACCTGACCCCTTGCCACCCGCTTCTGCTTGTATATAACCTCGCGTGAATTCCTTGCCGGCTTGTAAACTTTTGCATCCTCGTTGTATACCAGCACGCATCCGGCCGCGGTCAGCACCCTTGTCAGCCTCTGGTCTTCTCCCGAGCGCGCCCCTTCTTCAAACATGCCGTATTTGTAAAACAGCCGCCTCTTTATGAACAGATTTGCACACGGCGCCCATTTTTTCTTATAAGCAGCCTTTGTATTTAAATTAAACAAGGCATCATATATTTCGCCAGTCTCCGGTCTGGATGAAAGTTCAAAAAAAATCGCCCCTGTCACCAGATCGGCATTATTGCGCACAAAGCTTTCGGCTGCCATTTTAAGCCATCGTCTGTCTGGTACGCAAGTGGCATCCAGAAAAGCTACAATCTCGAATTTTGCCGCCTCAATGCCGCGGTTTCTTGCCGAATAAGGACTGTTTCTGCGCTTATGCTCCTGCAGGCAAACCGTGTTTGCAAAAGATTCGGCCACCTCCTCAGATCCGTCATCAGAGCCGTTGTCCACCACAATCACCTCATAGCAGTCCGCCGGATAGTCCTGGTCCTCAAGTGCGGCCAGTACCTTTCCCAATCGGTCTGCATTGTTTAATACAGGGATGACAACCGAAAAACAGGGGGTCATTTGTCCTTTTTCTTCCCGCCCTTCCTGCACTTCCTGGTTCATAACCCGCACTTCCGGTCCTTCTGCCCCGCCCAGGTCCCGTTTTCATACGAGGCATAAACCACTTTTCTTTCCGGATATGTTTTATACCCCACACTTCCGTGCCTTGTATATTCATCCCTGTATAGATTCAAATACACAAATTCGGGCATTGTATGCCTTACAAACTTCCACGTGGCAAGCCTGTCTTTCACCGTTTCTTCCGGATGCCCCAAAATCAAAGACATGGCAATCTTTATTCCATATTTTTTCGCAGTCCTGCAGGCCCCGGCAATCGTCTCGACCTCAACGTTTTTATTAAAAACATCCAGCATGTGCTGGCTTCCGCTCTCGGCACCGATAAAAAACCCCGCACATCCCGCATCCGCCATTTTTTCAACAAGCCCTTCTTCACATGCCAAATCTGCCCTTGTCTCACACGCCCATGATATGCCCGGGCAATACCGCTTTATCTGCTCGCACAGATCCTCCACCCGCTTTTTGCCAGCGGAAAACAGATCCTCCCTGAAATATATCCCCTCAACCCCGAACCTGTCCCGTAAAAACAAAATGTCTTCAACTATCCGCTCCGCACTGTGGCTCGTCCACAGCCTGCCCCATATATCCCGTACACTGCAAAAAGAGCAGTTATACGGACAGCTCCTGCTCGTGTTCATGTTAAAGACCGGATATGCATCAGAAAACTCAAATCCGTACTGATAATCCCGCTCCTTTTCGAAAAACAAATCATAATCCGGCCTCGGCAGAACGTCCAGATCCTTTATACGCGGTGTCCTCACAATCGTGCCCGCCTCAAATTCACCCTCCACAATCGCGTTTATCACGTACTCGCCTTCCCCCTGCACCACGTAATCTACACTCTCGGGTATTGTATCCGGGAAAAGCGACGCATGCGGACCCCCCACCGCAATTCCGCCCTTAAACCCATCTTCGGTTATCTTTGATATAACCCGCAGGGCATCATCAAAACCCGGGGTGCTGCAATAGATCCCGATAAAATCAAAGCCGTCAACCCCGCACCATTCCCCCGGCCTGGCATACCTGTCAATCAGAGATACCGAATGCCCCTGTTTTTTAAGCATGGATGCCAGATACCCCAGCCCGATCGGAAATCTTTTCTCAGAAGCCCCGAACCCTGAAAGCACCCGCTTTAAAACAAACCCCGGCAGAACCGTGGCATGCTTTTTTAATTTCTCTGAAAAAGGCACCCGGGCTTTTATGAAAGCTTTTGCTTTATTTTCATCCCCCATACCCGGGTTTATTAATAAGATATTCATGATGATTAAGCTTCTTTCCAGTAACTTTTCTTCCCGCAGGCAAACACAAAAACCCTTCTTTTCTTCCCGCCCTTCCCGGTTTATTTTACACCCCCCTTACCTGTATACCCGCAGTCCTATACCAAAAGCCATGGCATCAAAATCCCACGGAATTAGCCGTCTGAGTTACTCGCCTTGCCCGGTCTTGGTTTGTTGATCAACCCCCCATGGATATATCTGTGGAGAATACTTGACATTAATGTTTGGTAAGGGATGCCATGTTCAGCTGCTAATGCCTGAATCTCTTCCAAATCCTTCGATGAAATTCGGATATTGACTCGTTTGTCTTTCTTTAAGGTTTTTCTGGCGTATTCTTGATGTTTTTCAATTTCAGTCTTCAGGTTCTTGACTTTTCCCACTCTCCACGCTCAAAAGTTTCAAGAATTTCTTTTTCTTCTTTATCAAGTTTTATCTCGTTCATTTTTCCCTCCGATATAATCCCGTGTGGCCTTACGACTCGGAATAATCGTCTTTAAGAATTTGCCTTCATAAGATTCAACAAATGGAACAAGGTAAGCGTATTGATTAATCTCAACCACAATTATCTGCTGTTTTGGATATTTTTTCTTTTCTTCCCGCCCTTCCTACTCTTCCTGGTTCATTCACCGCGCCACAAGAATAAGTCCCTGCACCGCTTCAAAATGCCTGTCGCGCGAGAAAAGCCTGTAGCCGTGCTGAAAGGCGGAGGCTGCAATCCATATGTCATTTGTGGGAATGGGCGTACCGGCGCTTTTGAGCTTGTTTAATACTGAGGCATAAAAATCTGCTGTTTCCGTGTCAATCATATGAACCTTAACCCTTGGAGAGTCGAGAAAACTTTCAAGCTCCTCCCTGTTCTTATCCTCCCTGCCGCCGCCTTTGAACCCGGAAAGCAGCTCGCCTATGCAGATCGCATTTATTCCGATTCTGTCAACTTTTCTCAGATAATCTGCAACCGCCGGGTCTCCTTTCAGGGCCAGAGAATAAACATTGGTATCTATCATTACCCTTTTCATGACCAGAGTTCCGGGTCTATCCGTCTTTCCTGCTCGATTTTGCCGGTGATTTCGCGAAACTCGTCTTCGGACCATCTGCCGAATAGATCATCTAAGTCACTGTATTTCCGCGAATATGTTTTTTCCTTTTCTATCCCGAGTTCTTTTCTGATCATCTCCAGGATCAGCCTGTTGGTGCTTTTACCCTGCTTTTCGGCTTCCTGTTTCAGCTTCTCAGAGGTTTCAGGGTCTATGCCCCGAAGTGTGATTGCTTTCATAAAATCCCTCCTGCGGCATCTGATAATGATATCATTTTGACATCAAATAATAGAATCACAAACAGGGGGTGTCAAGCAAAAAACAATTGCCTTCATAAATCAGCAGAATTGATCCTGTCTTTTCTTCCCGCCCTTCCTGCTCTTCCTGGTTCATATTACAAATCACCCGCCCCGGCAAATTCCTTGACATAACCCCCGATCCGGCATATGTTAAAAACATATACATAAATTCAGTACCGGAGATTTTTATGAACAAAGAACCGGCAAGAAAAAATCAAGGCAGTGCCATTCGAACAGCGCGTTTGTTTCGAAACGGCAAAAACCAGGCGGTGCGTTTGCCCAGGGAGTTTGAAATGAAAGCCAGCGAAGTAATCATACGCAAACAGGGTGAAAGCCTCATTTTGACTCCGAAACCGGAAACATGGCAGGATTACTTCGCCTCCGCCCAGAGCCTGGGCGACGATTTTCCAGAGGATATCAGCGACCTGCCTTTTGAGACCCGGGAAGAATTATGACAGAATATATGCTGGATACCAATATCTGCATTGCTGTCATGAAAGGGGATTCGCCCGTCCGGTCAAAAATCAGCAGGATTGATCCAGTCAAAATCGGCATTTCGGGGATTGTGCTGGCTGAACTTTCCTACGGTGTATGGAAAAGCAAGCAGCACGAGCGCAACAAACAGGCACTTGCGGATTTCTGTTCAATTTGCAGCGTTTTGGACTGGCCGGCCCAGGCTGCAGATATTTACGGGGAAATACGTGCCTTCCTGGAGCAGCAAGGACGCACCATCGGGGCCAATGATCTTCTTATAGCAGCCCATGCCAAATATCTCGATGCTGCACTCATAACAAACAATACTCGTGAATTCGATAGAGTCCCCGGCTTGAAAACCGAAGACTGGACTTCCTGAATGTTTTTCAACGGCCCCCAAAGCCTTCTTTTCTTCCCGCCCTTCCTGCACTTCCTGG
This sequence comes from Desulfobacteraceae bacterium, assembly GCA_021737565.1. Classification (GTDB taxonomy): domain Bacteria; phylum Desulfobacterota; class Desulfobacteria; order Desulfobacterales; family Desulfosalsimonadaceae; genus Desulfosalsimonas. The sequence goes on from JAIPDS010000094.1 coordinate 5,595, forward strand.
TAACTTTTATGAATCAGCCGATTAACCCCGGCTGCTTTCAATGTTTTCCAGGTACCACGCATAGGTCTGTTTCAGCCCTTCTTCCAGCGGGATTCCGGCCTTCCAGCCTATCTGCGTGATCTTTGAAACATCCAAAAGCTTTCTGGGCGTGCCGTCCGGCATGCTGGTGTCATATTCGATTTTTCCTTTAAAACCCACAACCCGGGCTATCATCTCAGCCAGCTCCGCAATGCTCAAATCCGTGCCTGTGCCCACGTTTATGTGGGAAAGCATTGGCTCTGCAACCCGGTTGTATTTTTCTTCTGCCATGTTCATCACAAACATACACGCATCTGCCAGATCATCAACATGCAGAAATTCCCGCCTGGGTCTGCCGCTGCCCCACACGACAACCTTTTTATCCTCGGCCGCCTTTGCCTCGTGAAACCGCCGCAAAAGAGCGGGGATTACATGGCTGTTTTCAGGATCAAAATTATCACCTGGCCCGTAAAGGTTTGTGGGCATCACGCTCCTGTAATCCCTTCCGTGCTGGCGGTTATAGCTTTCACACAGCTTGATCCCGGCAATTTTGGCAATGGCATAAGGCTCATTTGTAGGCTCCAGTGTGCCGGTAAGCAAAGCTTCTTCCTTCATCGGCTGCTCAGCAAATTTGGGATAAATACACGATGATCCTAGAAACAAAAGCCTTTGCACCCCTGCCTTATGCGCCTCGTGTAGGACATTGCACTCGATCGCCAGGTTGTCACGTATGAATTCTGCAGGATAGGTATTGTTGGCGTGAATACCCCCAACCTTTGCTGCTGCCAGGAAAACCTGGTCCACAGGGTTGTTCTGAAAAAACTCACAGACTTCAGCCTGGTCTGTAAGATCAATCTTGTGCCATTCCACAGAAGTATCCGCGGGTACACGCTCATGGTAGTTGGATATAATATTGCTGTGGCCATTCTTCTGAAGCGCCCGGATAATCGCGCTTCCCACCATGCCGGTGCCGCCTGCTATAAATATAGCATTTTGCCCTTGCATATCCTTGCCTTCCATTTTGAATACAGTTTCCTATTCATGGTTTTGGCATACATAAAACCCGTGTGTTCTGCACAGGTGATCCCGTCTTGCCAGGGTCATGTCTTCTTGCACCATTTCAGAGACCATTTCCTGAAACGAAATTTCAGGTACCCAGCCCAGCTTCTCCCTGGCCTTGCTTGCATCACCCAGCAGTGATTCCACTTCCGTGGGCCGAAAATAGCGGGAATCTATTCGTATAACCGTCTTTCCTTTTATATTACCTACTACTTCGGCCCCCTTGTCCTCAACGCTTGCAATCACCCCTGTTTCTTTAATACCCTCGCCTTCCCAAGCCAGATTCAGGCCCAGTTCCCCAAAAGCCTTTTCACAGAATTCGCGCACCGAGTGCTGCTCCCCGGTTGCAATAACAAAATCCTCAGGTTCCTCCTGTTGCAGCATAAGCCACTTTGCACGCACATAATCCCTGGCATGCCCCCAGTCTCTTATGGCGTCCAGGTTCCCCAAATACAGACAATCCTGCATACCCAGGGCAATCCTTGCCGCAGCCCTGGTAATCTTCCTGGTGACAAAAGTCTCGCCCCTTACAGGGCTTTCATGGTTAAACAGGATACCGTTGCATGCATACATGCTATAGGCTTCCCGATAGTTGACAGTAATCCAGTAGGCATATAATTTTGCCGCGCCATAAGGGCTGCGGGGGTAAAAGGGCGTGTTCTCATTCTGCGGAAATTCCCTGGCCCTGCCAAACAGTTCCGAAGTGGCGGCCTGATAAAACCGCGTTTTTTTCTCCAGCCCCAGCAGGCGGATTGCTTCCAGGATTCGTAAAGTACCCAATCCATCTGCATTGGCTGTGTATTCAGCCGTTTCAAAAGAAACATGCACATGGGTCTGAGCAGCCAGGTTATAGATCTCATCCGGCTGTACTTCCTGGATAATTCTTATTAAATTTGCAGCATCCGTTAAATCCCCGTAGTGCATGATAAAGTTCCGGTCCGGCTCATGCGGATCCTGGTACAGGTGATCCACCCGCTCCGTATTAAAAAGCGAAGCACGCCGCTTAATCCCGTGGACCGTATAACCTTTTTCCAGGAGAAGCTCTGTAAGGTATGCGCCGTCCTGACCTGTGACGCCTGTTATGAGTGCGTTTTTCATGTCTGTAAGAGTCCGGCCGACAATTCTATATTCAGTAATTGATCTTGCTTGATGAAAAATTCATAATCCATTATATTTTAATACAAATAAAGGTAAATATAAACCATGGCACTAAATGACAGTAAAAATATCGCCCTGATCACCCTTGGAGCACCCAGAAGCGGTCTTGCAGTATTGACCAATTGTCTGGGCCTTGTGGGTATCAAGCCTATATCAGGTGATAATCCGGGAGCTGATCTTAGCCCTTCCCAGATTAATCTCCTTTTATTCCAGGAGCTGGGATCCAATCCATATACAGTTGAAACCTTGCCTGGGGGTTGGTTGCAAAGCCATGCAACTTTACAGGCAGCAAGGCGCATCAGGGAGTTGATTGTTTCGGCCGGAAAGGATAATGGCCCTTTTGTTATTTCAGATCCTTTTTTATGTCTTCTGTTTCCCCTGTGGCAGGGAGTTTTAAAGGAATTGGGATATGGGACCAGAATAATCCATATGGTTCGCCATCCATGGGAAGTGGCCAGGTCACTTACAAAATCGGAAAACGTCGATTTTCAAACCGCGCATTTACACTGGCTTCACTCCAATCGGCAGGCATTGCTTGCTTGTGGCAGTCATGTACATACCAGGATAACTTTTGATCAGCTCCTGGCTGACCCGGTTTCAATTATTTCCGAGATTGCCCGCAATCTAAACCTTTATTATGAAGGCGATTCATCCCGGCTATATGATTCCCTGCTTAAATACGTTCAACCCAGGCTCAAGCACGAACATGCCGGGAGCGCTGACAATGCATACAAAAAGGAATTTCATTTATATCTAAGGATCTACAACGCTTTCAGATTAGCTAAACACCAGGGAGCAGTTGCATACGAAACAGACGATTTTCCTCCCGAAGACTCGTATAGTGAAATAAACAATGCTTCCCAGATAACAGTACAACACACTTCAAGCCGGCCAATAGATTCCCTAATTCGGGGGACGCCATCCTCAATTCCTCGATGCTTCAAAAAATTAGTATGATGTTTGGATGTATAAGTAAAAGAGATTGAGGGTGGAGACCTCCCGGTGGTAAACGTGGTTTGAATACCAGCTGAGAAGAGCAAAAATGCTCGCTCAGAAGTTTAATCCACCTGGAAAGGAGGCCTCCAATGACA
>JAIPDS010000095.1 GCA_021737565.1 Desulfobacteraceae bacterium
TTCTCATGCAGTCCGGAAACGTATCAGTTCTGGATCGTCCTGAAATTTTAAATATACTGTTCCACCCGAGACCGGCGCCTGATGCCGCGCCTCCGGAGGGCGCAGAGGATATAAATATAGCCGCCCCCGACGGTGTGAGCCTGGGCTGCCGTTTTTATCCGGCTTCAAAAAATATGGCCCATATTCTTTTTTTCCACGGAAACGGCGAGATTGCCGCAGATTATGATGCCGTAGGCCCGGTTTACCGCGATTACGGGCTTAATTTCATTGTGGCCGACTACAGGGCTTACGGCAAAAGCACCGGGACACCAACGGTGACGGCCATGCTCTCAGATGCTCATCTGATACTCGATGGTGTCCGGGACCGGATGAATCGTGATGGCCGCAGCGGTTCCCTCTGGCTGATGGGCCGCTCCCTGGGCAGCGCACCCGCCCTTGAGCTGGCAGCAGCCAGGCCGGAAGGCATTTCCGGGCTGATCATAGAAAGCGGTTTTGCCGGGACCGTCTCCCTGCTCAGCCACCTCGGTATTGACGCCGAAGCCCTCGGATTAAAAGAATCAGCTGTTTTCTCCAATGCTGATAAGATTGGCTGCTATAAAGGCCCTACTCTTATAATTCACGCGCAATACGATCACATAATTCCGCTGGATCACGGAAAAACGCTTTACAAGAACTCTCCTTCGAAAAACAGGGAAATGGAGGTGGTGGCAAACGCCGACCACAACACTGTCATGATCATGGCGGGGCACGCTTACTTTAAGCGGATAAGCGATTTTATCAGGCAGACGGAAAACCGGATTTATTAAGTTCCGGTGACCATAGAACAAAAGGAAGCATTCGTGGAACATCCTTATTCATACCCAGGCATTGAAATTCTTGCCTTTTGTGCAGACAGCATATCAGAACTGGACGGACAGATCCGGGCCGCAAGGCAGGATCTCTCAGACGGAACCAGAATTTTTACACTTAGTGCAAAAACCCGGCGGGCATTTGATCCAAAAGCCGCTTATCGCCTGCTGTGGGCGGGAACGGATTCTGATACGCCTGCAGAAAATCTTGACGCCGCATCAGAATGGCTCAAAAGCCGGCAGCCTGCTGCCCCGGAACCCTTGCCATGCATGTTTTTCGGGAAAAACGGTCCTGAAGGAAAACTCGCGTTTCTGTTTCCCGGTCAGGGCAGCCAGTATCCTTTCATGGCAAGAAGCCTTATAGAGACCTTTACCGAATCAGGTCCGGTCCTTGAAGCAGCAGAACAGGCATTTGGCCGCAACCCCCCGCTTTTGTCCTACATATACCCGCCGGAAAAAGAGGCCAATGTCCACAACCTTCCGGATGCTGCCGCTCTGCAGAATACGGATGTTGCACAGCCGGCTATCGGAACTATAAGCCTTATCATGTTAAAAATCCTTGCCCGTCATCAACTTTCTGCAGATGCGGCCTGCGGCCACAGCTTCGGCGAACTTACCGCCCTGTGCGCGGGCGGGCTGATACGGGACCGGGATTTTATGACTTTGTCTGCGGCAAGAGGAAAACTGATGGCAGAGGCCGGGGAAACCAGCGGCGACAGGGGCGGCATGCTTGCGGTTCGCGCGCCTGCCGAAACCATAGAATCCCTGATCCGCGAACACGAAGCCGATGTTGTGCTTGCCAACCGAAACAGCCCCAGCCAGGGAGTCCTTTCCGGGCCGACAGAAGAAATTGAAAGAATGCAGAAAGTCTGCAGACAAAACCGCATCATTTCGGCCAGGCTGCCGGTATCTGCAGCTTTTCACTCCAGGCTGGTGCTCGATGCCGCAGATCCGTTCAGGGAAATTCTTGCCTCAATCCCGTTTTTTCCCGGAACCATCCCGGTCTATTCCAACACCACAGGAAAACCCTACCCGGAAAATGAAGCAGGCGCCCGGAACCTGCTAGGCAGGCACCTGCTTGAACCTGTAAATTTTGAAGATGAAATTATCAACATGTATGATTCAGGAATCCGGACATTTATAGAGGTGGGACCAGGGGCCGTGTTGACCGGGCTTGTTAAAAAGATCCTGGCCAGGCATCCGCACAATGCGTTTCCGATAGACGGCTCAGGCGGAAAAAAACCCGCGATACTTGATCTGGCCTGCGCACTGTGCCGAAGTGCCGCACTCGGATACCGGGTGGAACTTGATAAGTGGCCGGAAGGAGACAAGGAGTGATTCGTATTTTCAGTTATTGATGTTATCTGTTTTAATTTCATAATGTTTTACTTGAAAATTGATTTGTTGGTTTAAGTTTTTTTTTCAGTATTCCTGCAGACCTTAATTCGCTTAGGGTATACAGCACGAAACACATATCGGCTTTCCTCCCTGCAAAAACATCGTGCAATGCAAGAAGCTTACAAGGAAATCCTTTTTTTACTATCTTGCCAAATTGCACTTTGCTACCCTGACGGCGGTGCGTAAAAGCGGGTTTCCGAGCGGAAATTGAGGCGCAAAGAGGCTCCTGGAGCGAGGAAACTCCTTTTTCACACCGCCGATCAGCCAAGGTGCTTACCGATTTCCTCTCTGCAAAAATACCGCCGCGGCAGTGCGGTTTGTGGAGCTGCATTGGGCGAACTGACTTTATTTCAGTAGATTTTCCTCAGGCAGAATGCTTCCTGTGTAGATAACTTCTGTTTTGCCGTTTTTTTCTATAACCAGGCCGCCGTCAGGTGAAAGCCCCTTTATTACTGCTGCAAAAGCCTCATCCCGGCTTTTTCTGACTGTCACCCGGCTTTCTTTCCATGCCAGACGACTTTGCACGAGCTCAACAAAAGACCCCGGCATCATGGACTGAACCAGGCTGCAGACTCTTTTTGGGCCGGTTTCTGCCAGCCTGAGCCATAATTCAGCCGGTGAAATATCAAGGCCCCTCTCTTTTAAGCTTGCCGCCTCAACTGCAAACGCGTCAGTAAGCTTTCCTCCCGGCGGAGCTGAAACCAGGTTCATGCCTATTCCCACTATTAAGTGCCCTCCCCTGTTTTCAACCAGGATTCCGCAGACCTTCCGGTTATCTGCCAGCAGATCATTTGGCCACTTGATGCTGACTTCCGCCCCGAAAGATTCCAGTACCGTGGCCACAAGTTCCCCTGCCATCAGTGAGGCCATGGCCTTCCAGCCCGGGTCTGCCCCTTCGATTTTTTCCAGATTCGGCCAGTACCAGGAAGCATAAAGGTTTCCCGGCGGAGAAATCCATGTACGCTGCCTCTGGCCCCTGCCCTTTTCCTGTTCAACCGCTAAAAGGCAATCCCATGGAGCTAGATCAACCGTATCTATCAAATCATGAAGCACATCCATGGTCGATGAACACCTGCCGCAGATCAATACCGCCGAATTCGTATCGCAGCTCTGTGAACGCCAGGCATCCAGAGATTCTCCCTTTTTCCGGATTTTGGTTTTTATCCAGGGACTGAGGCGGTTTGCATCTTTTTTCCAGGCCGGATGAGAATCTGTAAATCCCTCCGGATCCAGCGGATCAAAAAGCCCGCTTATGCCTGATCCTATAATGTATACACCTGGCTTCATTTATACTATTGACCCCTTGGTTAATGATCGCCTCAGCCGAAAGAGGCTAAAAAGTATTTTTTTATAGAAAACAGAAACAGTGTCAAGCAAATTGAGCGCAAGCCGACTCAGAGTATTGGTTGAATCATTTGGACCTGGATATTATTTTTTGAAAAAGACCTTATCTGTTTTAAATGATTGGAGGGGAAAAACAGCCATGCGAAACCCGTGTCTTGCACAAAACGTTATTTTTTTTATTATCAGCGTGCTGGCTGTCTTAATGTTGGGCCAGAAAGGAGCTGCCATGGAAACATCTGCAGACAGAACCTTCAGACTTCCGGAACCGCAGCATGAAAGTCAGACCTCCCTTGAACAGGCGTTTTTACAGCGCAGGTCTGAAAGATCCTATGCAGACGCCCCTCTTTCCATGAAGGAAATATCGCAGCTGCTCTGGGCCGCACAGGGCATTACGAGCCCCCGGGGATTTCGTACTGCCCCTTCTGCAGGGGCACTTTATCCCCTGGAAATATTTGTGGCCGCAGGAGATGTGGAGGGACTTTCAGACGGAATTTACCGGTACCTGCCTGAAACCCACTCGCTAAAATGCGAGGTCTCAGGAGATAAGCGGGAAGAACTTAGTGCAGCCGCGCTGCACCAGTCCGCTGTCAGGCAGGCGCCGGCGGTTTTCGTGTTTACCGCCGTATTTGAACGGACTACCGGCAAATACGGCAAAAGGGGAAACCGGTATGTTTTTATGGAAGCCGGCCATGCGGCGCAGAACCTGTGCCTCCAGACCGTCTCCCTGGACCTGGCAGCAGTAACTATCGGCGCGTTTGACGACTCGCGGGTAAGCCGGATTCTTGAATTGAACAGCGACACTCGCCCGCTTTACCTGCTGCCTGTGGGAAAACCCAAATAGCTCAGTTCAGGGTGCGCATCCGTTCGTGGAGCCGCCTGGCCCGGAGGCAGAAGGCCTCGAGCTTTGCCTCGATGAGCTGGGGGAAAGGAGATCCGTCGCTTTCAACTGCAAGAAACGGCAGGTTCTCCACGTCTGAAAGAATGCTTTCCATGTATTTTTCCCGGTGCGGAATTCGCAGCTTGTCGTCCCGGGTCATAACCTCGCTTAAAATGGCCTCTGACACCCGGTTTGGCATGCATCCAAACGGGCCGATTGCTACCACGCCGCAGACTTCGGAGGCTACTTCGGTCAAAGCGCTGCCCACGGTCAGAATGGCTTCTCCGCCCAGCATGGGTGAAATATATGGGGATGCATTTTCGATCACAGTGCGCACCTCAGAAGAATTGTTGTGCGAAAGACCGCTTCTGGCAAGGGTGCCGGCGATACGCTTTTCGTATCGATTCATGAAAATCTCCCGCAGACGGAACTTTAACCGTTGCCCCACAGACATCTGCGACCAGCTTTCCTTGTCTGTTTCCAGGCAGTAATCCGAATACCTGATCCACTCGGAGACAGGAGAGCAGATAACGGCAAAGCCCTTCTGCGCCAGGCGCTCTGTCAGATACTGCCTGGACAGTGAATCGCGCCGGACAAAAATTTCGCCGGTGATAAGGATCGTGGGAACATTGGCCGGATCTTTTTGCATCGCAATGCGCGAAAGTTCATCCACGCATTTTTCAAGCCTGTCAATTACCTGCTTGAATCCGCCGTGAATCATGGCATCTACTATCGGCTGCCATTGTGCTTCAAACACCTTCATAGCATGATCTGTATCCACGGCATTTGCAAGCAGCATGGAGCGTATATCTTCCATCAAATCTGAAATAACAAGGGCCCACCAGGCCTTGTAGTAATTTAAATGCCCTTCCAGGCCGAAATACGTGTTATCCGATGTAAGAGAAAAAATGGCCACGTTTTCAAGTTCCAGGCGACGGACCAGGTCCTCCATGAAAACCGCATACTGTCCGAAACGGCACGGCCCTGAAGCTGAAGCCATAAAATATACCAGTATCTCGTCATCGCGTTTCTTGTTGTAGGCGTAATTGAGCAGGGTGCCGGTAGTCAGAATCAGAGGCAGACACTCTTTACACGAGGTATGGGCTCTTCCAAGCTTTAACACGTTTTCGTTTGCAGGCGGATGCGGGGCCACGTGAAAACCTGATGCCTGGAATGCGGCCGCCACAAGTTCCGTTCCAAGTCTTCCCATGGAGGGAATCAGAAAAGTAACCTGAGGATCGGTTAAAGGAATAACACGCCCGTCCGAGGTCTTTACCATGGGTGTGACGTTTTCAACAAATGTATGTGAAGGAACAAATGACTCCCTGTTTTCAGGCTGTTTTCTGGCAAGCAGAAGCTGCCTGTACTCGGCCACGATATCTAAAAAAGCCTCTATTCGGGTCTCAATTCCGGCGTCTGCCGTGTGGCTGTCGAGTTCCAGGGTCAATGAAGGCTTTCTGCCCATGATATCCCTTAAATAACCGACCACAAATGAATCCGGGCCGCAGGAAAAATTGGTAATGTATGTTCCGAAAAGCTGAGGGTGCTTTTTTACGTACCTGCCTGCCTTTAAAATCATCTGCCCCATGCCCCAGTACATGTGCTGTTTTGAATCCTCTGCCTCAACAGGCAGGAAATCAAGCGGAATTACGTAAACTCCCCTGGAGGCCAGCTTGTGGGGAATACCCATATGGGCTTCTTCTACCAGGCCGTTATAAGGCCTGGAAAAAATCACCACCCCGATTTTGTCGGAATCTGCTTCCAGCTCCTTTAAAGCCCTGGAGCCGATCTGCTTCATTTCCTCAAAACATTGGACCTGTTTCTGTTTTGCAATTTCAAAAGCGGTTTGTGCGGTTTTTCTGTCTATGCCCATATCAACGGCGCAGTCAACAAGGGGCTTTTTGGCCTCGTCTAACCCCCGGGTCATGTCTATAAAGGGGCTGACAACCAAAGTGCCCTTTTCTTTTAATGCGGCCAGGCTCTGCCGAAAGGTCGTGGAAAGATAATACGGTTCACCCTGTACAAACGGGCAGACCTGGGCATTGGGGAGTCCGTTTTCCACCGGAATTGCCTTTACATGGGGAAGAAACAGAAAATCAGGCGGTTCGGAATCGTTGATCAAGGAGTAAAAATACCCGTGAGACAGCTCTGCAGGAAAGCAGAAGGCAGCGTTTCTCATATCAATGCCTTCTGAGTCGGGCTGTTTGGCAAGTACGGGCTCAAGACCTATCCCGGCAAAAAAGTTGGAATAAAGGGGATAATAAGTATTTGTCAAAAAACTCTTGTTGATACCGATGCGGCGGCTGCGGGCCGGCAAATCAGAACCTTTGGCGGCGTACTTGTCAAACACTAGTTTTTCCCTGTGCTTGACAAGATCTAAGGATTCTATGTCGTATTCCAGGTTGTAGCGCAGGTTGTAGTAGCGGTTGCAGGCACCGCCGAAAGGATATTTTTTGCCTTCAAGCTCAATAACCGCAATCTCGCATCCCCTGTCGCATTTTTCCTTGCCGCCTTTGCAGGTAAATGATTTTTTGTATGTCACCTCCCGGTCCGTCAAAGTTTTCAGATCAAATCGCTCCGGCTCCATCAGCCCCATCCGGATTCGCTTCTTGATCTCAAGGCCTACGCCGAAAGCACCCATCAGGCCCGGCTCCGGGGGAACGATGATAGGCTTTGACGAAAGCGCAGCCATTGCAAGCGGCACTGCCTTGTTGTAGCATACGCCCCCCTGCATAAATACTTTGCCGCCTACGGGACGGTTTCCCTTGACCCTGTTGATGTAGTTCATGCAGATCGAATAGACCAGCCCTGCGATGATATCTTCGTGTACCACTCCTTCGTGCACAGCGGTTTTGATATCAGAGGCTATAAATGCCGCGCACTGGTCGTTGAAATTCGGCGGATTATCAGCCTTAAGGGCCACCTCGGCAATGGATTCCACGTCCACCCCCAGGGTTTCATCGGCTGATTCGGCCAGAAAAGAGCCTGTACCTGCAGAGCAGGCCTCGTTCATGGCATAGTCTGACGGCACCCCGCTTGTAACATAGGTATACTTGGCATCCTGGCCTCCGATTTCAAAAAGGGTGTCAACGTCCGGATCGAAATGGACCGCAGCAGCCGCGTGGGCCACTATTTCGTTTATCACCCCGTGGGTCAGGGCGTGCAGTCCCGCGATCTGGCGTCCTGAACCGCAGACCCCGAGCCCGATGATTGAAATGCCGGCAGGGTCAACCTTTTTCTCCACCTGGCTTAGAAGCTCACGGTAGCAGGCCCTGGAAGCCCCCACAGGATCTCCGTGGGTATATAGATAAACGGATGCAAGCATTGCATCATCGTCTGTGCGCATAAGAACAGCCTTGGTGGTGGTTGAGCCAACGTCTAGACCGAGGATGCATTCATCGTTTTCCCTGATTTCTCCCTTGTTGACGCTTTTAAATGTAACCCTTTCCTCATAGTCTCTGAGCCTGGGCAGCGTATCAAATGATACCGCTCCTTCGGCAAACAGCTCATTTTCTTCCGGCAGAGACGATGCTTTATTTTCAGACGCCCAAAGGGCGGCGCCCAGGGCCTCGAAATAAGGGGCCTGCTCCGGGACTATCAGGCCAGGTATGGACTGCTCAAGATAATCGATCATCATCTGGTTGCGGGCCGATCCGCCGACGATCATGATATTTCTTTTTTCCGCGTTTTTAAGCAGTTCAAGGATCTTGTTTGCCATCATACGGCACAGGCCTGCAGTTACCCTTGATTTGGGCACGCCCTTGTTAATGGCGTGGGTGCAGTCGGATTTGCAGAAAACCGAGCATCTTCCCGAGACCAGGTAGGGTGTTTCGGTGGCAGACCAGTGCTGGGCCTCTTCAAGACTCACCCCCATGCGCCTTAGCTGCTGCATGAAAAATTCGCCTGTGCCGGAGGCGCACTTGTTGCCTGTAAGTACGTTTGTTATGCGGCCCCTGTCATCGAGTACATAAACCATGAAGGTCTCGCCGCCTGCAGATACAATTGCCGGGCAATCAGTGTCCGGGGGACGGACATGCCTATAGGCGTGCTCGACTGCTTCGGGCTCGGAAATGGTGGGCAGGTTTACAAATTCCCTGAACCGCCTCCCGGTTGCCACAATCCTGCTGCAGCGATCGGCTTCGGAATCTTTGAGCATTGACAAAAGGGTATCGCGAGGATTGCCTCCATGGGGCCGGTCTGAAGCGGAAATAATCTTTGGAAACGTTTTGTCAGCTGAGTTATCTGAAAATTGCAGCTGAACAATAGAAACCGTGGAAGCGCCCAGGCATATGCCCATGGTTTCCATGTTTTGCGCCTCAATTTGACTTGCGTATTGTGTGTCTGATCCTGGCTCTTTCATCTGCTGGTTCCATAAAGCCTGGAGCGGAAATGTTTATCCGCTCATATATTAAACGGTTTACGTCAAATAC
>JAIPDS010000017.1 GCA_021737565.1 Desulfobacteraceae bacterium
CGTAAAAAGTCCAATATCTGCGTTACGCGCAATTTCTCAGAATTTCACGTACGGCTAAGTACGCTGCATTCTTCGAAATTGCGCAAGCCTTGATCTTGAACTTTTTACGGCGCCATCTAAAATCAGACTTTTTACGAATGCATCAAATTTAAACTCAGCAAAACCTATGAATGAACCCTTCAGACCTGTATTGCTTGACAACCCTGTACAGACATATTCCTGGGGCTCGAAAACCGCCATTCAGAAACTGCTCGGCCAAAAGACAAACGGCCAGACCCCATGGGCTGAGCTATGGATGGGGGCTCACCCGAAAGCCCCGTCTATGGTTGAAATAAACGGGCATAAAACCGCTCTTGACCAATGGATAAAACAGTATCCAGAAGAAGTACTGGGAAAATATTCAGCAGAAACTTTTGATAAAACCCTTCCTTATCTGTTCAAGGTCCTTGCTGCTGATCAGCCGCTTTCAATACAGGCCCATCCTGATCGCAATAGCGCAAGGCAGGGCTTTGCCCGGGAAAACAGGCTCGGCATACCCGTTGACGCCCCGCACCGCAACTACCGCGACCCCTGGCCAAAGCCGGAGCTTATATGCGCAATAGAGCCGTTTGAAGCAATGATAGGCTTCCGCGGGGCAAATGAGATCAAAGATCTAATCACCCGGTTCTGCCCGGAAAATCTTGGCACTGAAATCCGCATGCTTGAACAGCGGCCTGATGAAAAGGGTATTAAACGCTTTTTTTATGCACTTATGACAATGGAAAGCCACAGGTGCGAAAAAATAATTGATGAAGCAATTGTAAACGCTAAAAAGACGGAATCCGCAGAGGCCGACTGGATAAAGCGCCTTTACGGCTTTTACCCGGGCGACACAGGCGTGCTGGCCCCGGCCTTTTTAAACCTTGTAACAATAGAGCCCGGACAGGCCGCATTTCTTGCCCCGGGAGTCATTCATGCCTATCTTTACGGTGCGGGAATGGAGATCATGGCAAATTCAGACAACGTGCTCCGGGGCGGACTTACCCAAAAGCACATTGATCCCGAAGAGCTTATGCGCGTTCTTGATTTCTCGCCCCGCCCCCTAAAAACCATTGCCCCGCAGCGTGCAGATACGTGTGAAGAAACCTATCCTGCGGATGCCAAGGAATTCGCGCTTTCCCGGATTAAAGTCGGCCGGACAAAACAATGGCAGGGACCGGAAGTTCACAGCGCTGAGATACTTTTCTGCATTAAGGGCAATGCGGTTATTAAAGACCGGAAAAATGATTTTTCCCTGCCCGTAAGAAGCGGCCGCTCTGTTTTGGTGCCCGCTGCCGCGGGGAAATATAAAATAGCCGGAGATGCTGTATTATACAGGGCCCGGGTACCGCTATGAATTTTAATGCCACGTATCAGAGTTTATCTTCCCTGCGCGTAAACGAAATCTTTTTCAGCATACAAGGGGAATCCCTGTATGCAGGCCGTCCCTGCGTTTTTGTCAGACTTGCAGGATGCAACCTTCGATGCGCTTACTGTGATACAAAATATGCCTGGTCTGAGGGCAGCAGGATGGAAATAAGCCAAATCATAGATGCCGTGAAAAAATACAGGTTTCCCATGGCGGAAATAACAGGCGGAGAACCGCTCATGCAGGCCGGCACCCCGGAGCTTGCAAGGCGCCTGCTGGACGAAAAAATTGAAGTTTTAATAGAGACAAACGGCACTTACCCGATTGACACTCTGCCTGAAGGATGTATAAAAATAATGGATGTAAAGTGCCCGGCCAGCGGGGAGAGCAGCAAAACCGACTTTGACAACATCGGCCGCCTGGACCGCAAAGACCAGGTAAAATTCGTTGTCTGTGATCGCAATGATTATGAATACGCAAAGGATGTTATCAGGCAATTACGGGGCGTCCATCCTGCGATTCCGGTTTTGATCTCTCCTGCCGCGGGCATGGCAGATGCGGCCGAAGTTGCGGCCTGGATAATCGAAGACCGCCTGGATGCAAGGCTGCATCTGCAGCTTCACAAAATAATCTGGCCTGGTGCCGCAAAGGGGGTTTGATTGGAAAGATCCAAAGATAAAGGGCCTGATGCTGTCGTGCTGGTAAGCGGTGGGCTTGACTCGGCGGTCACGCTTGCGTCCGCGGCAAATGAAGGCTATGTATGCCACAGTCTCAGCTTTGACTACCGCCAGCGCCATCATATTGAACTCGCGGCTGCAGGAAAAATCTCCAGACTTCTGGGGGCGGCAGATCACAGGGTCGTGAGAATTGATCTTTCCGCCATCGGGGCATCGGCGCTGACAGCAGACATAGATGTGCCCAAACACTCAAAGATAAAACCTGGTGATTCCGGTATACCGGTGACATATGTGCCTGCAAGAAACACGATATTTCTGTCCGTGGCCCTTGGACTGGCCGAAGTCCTGGAGGCCCGGGATATCTTTATAGGGGTCAACGCGGTTGATTACAGCGGATATCCGGACTGCAGGCCCGAATACATACGGGCGTTTGAAAGCATGGCAAATCTTGCAACCAGGGCGGCGGTGGAAAAAAATCAGAAAGTAACAATACACACCCCTCTTATTAATCTTCCCAAGTCGGAGATAATCAGGAAAGGGGTTGAACTGGGTGTTGATTTTTCCTTTACTACGAGCTGCTACGACCCCTCCCCCGAAGGGCTTGCCTGCGGCCTGTGTGATTCGTGCAGAATCCGCAGGGATGGTTTTGCAAAAGCGGGCATCCCGGATCCCACCGGATACCTAAAAGATCGGAAATGAAAATCGCGCTGCTTCATTACCATTTGGAACCCGGGGGTGTAACAGGTGTAATAAAAAGCCAGTTAAAGGCCTTAAAAGACGATTGTGATAACGTGGTGCTCACGGGTGTCCGACCCCCGTCCAGCGAATTTGGGGAAAAGGCGGTTTGCGTGCCCGGAATCGGGTATGATAAAGACAACCCGGACTCCGTCTCCGCAGCACAGACTGCCGAGCGGGTTTATAACGCCATTGCCGCAATTTGGCCCCAAGGCTGCGACGTACTACACATACACAATCCCCTTCTTGCAAAAAACAAAAATTTCCTCGACATTATATCCTGTCTTCAGAAAAAAGGGCTTGCGCTTCTGCTCCAGGTGCATGATTTTGCCGAAGAGGGCCGGCCCGGTGCATACTACGGCAGCATCCCTTATCCTGAAAACTGCCACTGGGCGGTGATCAATTCCAGGGATTACCAAATTCTTGAAAATGCCGGACTTGTTAAGGCGGGACTTCATCTTCTTGCCAATCCCGTAACGCCCCTTTTTTCATCAGCCTCAAACAAAGAGCGGGGGGCGGGCCCCAAGTTTGTTTTATATCCAGTCAGGGCGATCAGGCGCAAGAACATAGGAGAAGCGCTTTTGCTGTCGCTTTATTTTTCCGGCAACACGGGGCTTGCAGTGACTCTTCCCCCAAACAGCCCCGGGGACTGGAAATATTACCTGCAATGGAAAAAGTTTGCCAATGCACTGAAACTTAACACGGTCTTTGAGGCCTCGGAAAAATACGGATTTGAAACACTTGTTTCAAACTCGAAATTTTTTCTTACCACAAGCATAACAGAAGGATTCGGCTTCGCCTTCCTGGAGCCATGGACCGCGAAAAAAGCGATTTTCGGCAGGAATCTCGATATCTGCGAGGATTTCCGATCTGCCGGAATGATAATGGATCATTTATATGAATCCCTGACAGTTCCGCGTTCCTGGATTGACAAAGAGCTTTTCAAACAAAGGTGGTTTGACTGTATAGAGCAGGTATATGAAAAATACGGGGCACAAACCGGGCCCGAAGAAACAGAGGCAGGATTTAAAACAATTACCCGGGGAGGGCTGATAGATTTTGCCGTGCTTGACGAAACATTGCAGCAGCAGGTGATCAAAAAAGTACAAAACGACCCCGGGGCGAAAAAGCTTCTGCCTGATATAAATCCCGTGCTAAAGGAGCTTTCCGGGCCGGGTATGCCGGAAATCCTTATCCGTGCAAACCGGGATGCCGTGCTCCGGCATTTCGGAATGGAAGCTTACAAAAAACGCCTGCTCGATGCATATAAAAAAGTTGTCCGCGGGCCGGTAAATCACGCAATTGATAAGGAAAGGCTGCTTAAGGGATTTCTTTTGCCCGAAAAATTCAGCCTTTTAAAATGGTGCGACAATGAAATATAAGGACCTGTTTGACAAGTACATCCGACCCGTAAAACCCGGGCCAACAGGTGTTAAGCCAGGCGGAAGTCTGCGGCATCCCTTGGCAGCAGTGATATTCGATGTTTACGGCACTCTTTTTGCGAGCGGCTCCGGAGACATTACAGCCGACCCCGCAAAGGTTGAAAAAAAGCGCGCCATTGAACGGCTTCTTTGGTCCCATTCAATAAGACTTGATTCGGAAACTGTTCTCTCCAGGCTTTACAGCGAAATAAAAAAAGAACATGCCGAAGGACAGAGTCGTGGGATAAAATGTCCGGAAGTGCGCATACACCGGATCTGGATGAAAATAACCGGCACAGATGACCGGGAAACCGCCCGCAGGCTGGCGCTCGGCTATGAACTGATCGTAAATCCGCCCTATCCCATGCCGTACCTTAAAAATCTGCTTGCGGCATGCAGGACGGCGGGGCTTGAAATGGGCATAATCTCCAATGCCCAGTTTTACACCCCCCTGCTTTTCCCGTATTTCTTTGGCAAAAAGCCAAGGGAACTCGGGTTTGCCCCGGATTTGCTGATATACTCATATGTATCCGGCAGGGCAAAACCGTGTAAGGACATGTTTGAAAGGGCCGCGCAAAGGCTTGAAGTCAGGGGAATAGCTCCGGGATCGGTCCTTTATGCCGGAAACGACATGCTAAACGATATTTATCCAGCAGCAAAAGCCGGATTCCAGACCGCCCTGTTTGCAGGAGACAGGCGCCCTCTTAACCTCAGAAAAGACGATCCGCGATACGCGGATCTTATCGCCGACCTGACTGTTGACAGTCTTGCAGGCCTTGCAGAAGTAATTGAAAATCCGGAATTATTCTTCCTTGCCGGGCGGGACCACCAGGACCGGAATCTTTGATTTTTCCAGCAATCCTTTGACCGTGGAACCAATTGACTGACCCCTGAAGAACCCCTTTTTGGATCCCGCTACTATGAGATTGCACTCGTGCTCATCTGCCTGCTTTAAAACAGCGCCCACAAGATCCTTGTCTGCAACCACAAGGTGCTGCCAGTTGAATTCAAACTTATCAGGATCAAGACCGGCATCAAGACAGAATTGTTCTATTGCTTTCTGTCCCAGCTTTCCGGGCGACATTTTCCCGATCAGCGCCTCCTGTGCATCATGTTCATGTTCCTGCTTTATCTTCTCAAACTGGTCCCTGCCAATTGTTCTTTCCAATTGTTTTTCTATGTGATCGGGAACCTCGCTGTCCACAACATGGAGAAGAACAAGCCTGGCATTATGATGAGCTGCCAGGTAAACCGATGTGGTTAGCGCCGGCACGCAGGCCTGTGAAAGGTTGGTTGCAAACAGTATGGATCGAATCGGTGTAGACATGGCTGTTTCCTTTCTCTTTTAAACGTTCAGAGCAAAGAATTAATAAATAAGCTAAGACGATCGGCCCATTTATCAGCATCAAGACCGGAGGCCAGATGACCGTACTCGCTGTTTATCTCAAAATAGCCGGCATCAACTCCCGCCTTCTTAAGCTTCTCCATTACATCAGGCCCAAGAGAAGGCGGAAAAAGTTTATCAGTACTGGACAATACGTATAACACCTTTGCCTTAATTGTATTAAAATAATGTTCAGTATTAAAATTTTCAAGCGCGCGGCTTAAAATTACAAGCGAATTTGCATCAAATTCCTCAGCCCATGCGGCTGCCATACGGCTTAGTGCCTCCTGCCGCTGTTTGCGCTCAGGTATTGCTTTTTGCAGCCACTCATCCATTCCGTATCTTTTAAGCATTTCCTCACGTATGCGCATCAGCGTATCCTTCAAAGGACCGTGCTCATAATAATCACCGCCGTTCCATTGCGGATCATCTTTGAGCAGGGAAAGCAGGGACCGGGTTCTGGAACCTGCGGCTTTGGGTGCTGTCACCGCAGCCACAATTCCATCCATAAAATCAGGAAAGTCTACCGCCCACTGGAAAGCCTGGTATCCCCCGTATGAAGGACCCGCCACCGCAACCAGGTGTTTGACACCCAGATCTTCAAGCAGGCGTCGCTGGGAGGCCACTATATCTTTAACCGTAATGTACGGAAAAGCCGAGCCGTAAGGTTTGCCGGTCTCCGGATTAATACTTGCGGCATTTGTGGAGCCGTAAGATGAGCCCAGCATGTTCGGACAAACCACAAAAAACCTATTAGTATCAATAGGTTTTCCAGGCCCCACAAGCCGGCTCCAACCGCCTTCGAAACTTATTTCCGAATCGCCCTCAGGCTCAATCATTTGCGGACCGCTGGTATATCCGTGGGTCACCAGCACGGTATTGTTCCCGCCGCCTGGAGCCATTTTGCCAAGTGTCCGGTAGGCGATTGTCACGCCCGGCATAACTGTGCCGCTTTGAAGGCAAAAATTTTGGATATTGTGTTTCAAAATTCTATTCATCAAATTCCTCCCCGAATGTTTAATTTTGGATTCCTGATCAGTTCTACTGCCACAACGGTGCTTAAAAACAAAATCAGGGCCACAATATAAAATGCCCATGCAATGCCGAGCAAATCCGTTAAAGCGCCCATGCCCATTGCTCCGAAAAACAGCCCGGCGCTCATGGCCATGTTAAACATGCCCATCATCGAGCCCTGCCCGTATTCCCTGCCTTCCTCCGTGGCCAATGCCCCGAGGGCGGGCCATGAAATGGATTCTCCAATCCCGATAAAGGCAAACAGGATCACCAGGTTTATAAAACTGCCGCTTAATGGCACACCCAGCATGGCTATGCTTATAATTGTACTTCCGATAAAAATCAGTCTGTGCTTGTGCCACCTGTCTGCAATATTTCCGAAAGGCGTCTGCAAAACAGCGTTTACCAGGGTGCGGCTTGCCACAACCACTCCTATTTCAATGCCTCCGGCATCCATTGATTTTTCCATCAGCACGGGCAGAAACGCCACTGTCGGTATCATAATCATCATGGTCGACATCCTTGAAATCAAAATCCCTATTACCCGGCGACTGTGCAGCATCCTTTTGAATACGGAAAACATGGAGCCCTGGTTCTCTTTTGTTTTTAAGGCTGTTTGTTCCGGGAGAACTGATGCCACAAGCAACAAAGACAGAAAGCTTAGCAGAGCCATGGCGTAAAACGCTGAATTCATCCCCCAAAAATCCAGGAAAAAACCGCCCAATACAGGTCCGCCTCCTATTCCTGTAAAAATAGAAATATGGAGCCACCCCATATATTTTCCCTCCTGGCCTTCCGGAGACATGTCGCCAATATAAGCCATGGCCATGGGAATGATCATTGCAGATCCCATGCCGTGCACTATTCGGACAGCAACCAGATGCTCCACGGAAGTGGCCAGAGTATAAGAATATCCCATGACCGCATATATGAAAAGCCCGGCGATCATAAATCGCTTTTTTCCGTGCCGGTCTGCCAGGCCGCCGACCACCGGCTGCAGCAACCCCCTGCTTAAGGAAAAACCGGCCACTATAACGCCCAGGGCGAATCCACTGGCACCGAGTTCCGTTGCGTATATCGGCATCACAGGGGCTATGATGCCGATGCCAACAAGCGCAATAAATACCGCAGATAAAATCGCCGCTAAAAGATGTTTTTGCATAAATGGATTCCGGGACAAAAAGTAATAGCATAAACTATAGTTATATTGCGAAATCAGACAATTAGGATTTAATGAATAACACACATATGGTTTACCCGCAACATGGATTGGCTAAAAGTTTCAAAAGCATTGAGTTGACGTGAAATAATTTATCTGCTAATTGATTTTAACCGATAATTCAGGCAGCAATATATCCTACATATGAAAGGTAAACCACCATGCCTATATATGAATTCAAATGCGCAGACTGCGGAAATATACAGGAAGTGCTGGTCAGGTCCGGCAATGATTCAGACAAGGTGGAAATGAGATGCAAGGCCTGCGGATGCGAGGTTTTGGAACGGGTGCTTAGCCGTGTGGGCTATTCAATGGGTTCAGACAAAGGCGCCTCGCCTTCTGTTTCGGCTCACAACTGCAGTTCAGGCAATTCATGCGCAACCATAGACATTCCGGGCCCATCAGGTTAAAAATTTCCATCCCCGGTACACTATAATATCTTGCGGATTTCAACCGATGCCTGCCGGCCGGTGATATGGGCGTATGCATAATGCCCGCGCCACAGCGGACCGGGATTTACCACCCATGTTTCCCCGATTCGGTCCGCTGCCACAGATTCGTGGATGTGACCCGTAACACATACCAAAGGCTGTCGGGTTTCAATAAATCTGCGAAGCTTCCTGCTGCCCACGTGTCTTCCGTCCCTTAACCTGTCGCAGGAAGTTTCTGCAGGAGGCTGATGGCTTACAAGGATAAAGGGCTTATCTTCGGCAATATCTGCCGCAACCTCTGACAAATACTTCCCGGCCTGTGTTTCGGAGTATTCAAACGGTGTGTTAAAGGGCGTATATATGGAGCCGCCCAGACCGGCAAAACCGATATCTTCCGTAACCAGGCTCTTCGGGTGAAGGTTTATATCTTCACTGTTAAGCCATTGATCAACGTCCGGATGATCGCAATTGCCGGGAACCGCCAGAACGCTGGCGTTATGCCGCCGCACCGCCTCCACGACCCGGGCTGCCTGGTTCGCATGGGCGAAATGCGTAATGTCTCCTGCAAGCACAACAAAATCCGCGCGTTTCAATACGTCTCCTATCCTGCCTATGTATGCCGTATCACCGTGAATATCGCTTAACCCTATAATAATCATATATACCTTTACCCTTCGGACCTTATCCCCTGCCTCCTGGACCTTTGTAAATGCCTGCTGTTTCTGTTTGACAGCCGAAGCCTGTCAATGTAATTTTTTTATATTAATCAGGCAGAATCATAAAAAGTCTGATTTTAGATGGCGCCGCAAAAAGTTCAAGATCAAGGCTTGCGCAATTTCGAAGAATGCAGTCACGCCGTTGGCGTGATGAAATTCTGAGAAATTGCGCGTAACGCAGATATTGGACTTTTTACGGTGCCATCAAGGAATAATTCAATACTTTACTGTCAATACCATGTCAAATTTGAAACCATTATACCGCATTGTTGTCCCTACATTAATCTCCGCATTTCTTGTGCTTGCCGCGGTTGCAGGCGCACAGGCCGAGGATGTGCGAAAGCCCGTGGCAGCGGGAAGATTTTACCCTGATGACCCGGGGCGCCTGGAACAGATGATAACCGAACTAACAGAAAAAGCGAAAAAAAACACCTCAGAAACCTTGGAGAAGCGTCCTGTAAGAGCTGTTGTGATGCCCCATGCCGGCTATGTATACTCCGGGCTGACCGCAGCCCATGCGGCAAATGTGCTTAAAGGTAAAAATTTTTCCAAAATAATCATACTGGCTCCTGATCACAGGGTGGGGTTTTCAGGCGGCGCAATAAGCGATGCATGCAGCTATCAGACCCCGCTGGGGAAAGTAGCGGTCCATCCGGATGCCGGCATGCTAAGTGAACAATATGAATTTTTCCGGGCGGTTCCGTCCTCGGATGAAAGTGAGCATGCAGTCGAGGTCATTCTGCCGTTTCTCCAGACATGGCTTGATGATTTTAAAATAATACCTATTGTACTTGGAAAGGGCCTTAACACGGAGGCTTGCGCTACCGCGCTGGAAAAAACAATCGATTCAGATACCCTTGTAATAGTCAGCACTGACCTGTCGCATTATCTGCCTTATGAAAAAGCAGTGGCCAAAGATAAAAAAACAATTAAATATATTGAAAACCTTGAAGCCGGGGCGCTTTCGGCCGAACCCGACAGGGCATGCGGCACTGCAGGGCTGCTGGTACTGATCGAACTTGCAGAAAACCTCAACTGGAAGCCCTTTGCGCTTCATTATTCAAACAGCGGGGATACCGCGGGAAGCAAAAACAAAGTAGTCGGATATGCAACAATTGCTTTTTACGGAGAAGAAGCCATGAGTAACCACGAAACAGAAAAACAGATAAGCAGTGAAAAGGGGGAAGTGCTTTTAGAACTGGCAAGAAAAAGCATTGCCGATAGACTGGGGATCGGGTATGAAACACCGTCTGAGCCGGACTCCCGCGCAAATGATCCCTTGTTTCAGTCCAGGAGGGGAACTTTTGTTACCCTGAAGATAGACGGCCAGCTTCGGGGATGCATAGGCAATCTTGTGCCTGAAAAACCTCTTGTCCAGGGGGTTAAGGATAACGCCATAAATGCTGCTTTTAATGACCCAAGGTTTGCTCCGCTTTCAAAAGAGGAATTCTCCCGCATCCAGATAGAGGTGAGCCTTCTCACCGAGCCTAAACCCCTTGAATACAGGGATGCACAGGATCTTCTCGACAAGATCAGGCCCAATGTGGACGGCCTTATTATAAGAAAAGGCCCTTACAGTGCAACCTTTCTCCCCCAGGTCTGGGAACAGCTTCCTGATAAAAAATCTTTTCTTTCAAATCTGTGCATGAAGGCGGGCCTCCGGCCTGACGAATGGAAAAAGGGCGATCTGCAGGTATTTACATACCAGGTCCAGTATTTTGAAGAAAACGCCTGAAACCGGAATAATCCAGCTTGTCGTCGCGACCGGCATCGCCTCGGTGGCGTGCCAGCTGCTTATAATCAGGGAATTTCTTTCAGGATTCGAGGGCAATGAATTTGTCATTGCCCTGATCATGTTTTCCTGGCTTGTTCTTGGGGGAACAGGCACCTGGGCTGCGCATGTTGCTGAGCAGCGTTTTTCGCCTTCCGGGCTTTCACGCCTGGCTCTGCTTTCAATGATCCTTGCCGCCCTGGCGCCGCTCACCCTTCTTGCAGCCAGAACAGCAAGAGATTTTGCATTTGTTCACGGCAGCGCCGCAGGGTTTTACACGACATTTGCATACATCTTCTGCATTGTTGCCCCTTACTGCCTTTTGCTCGGTTTCCTCCTTCCTTACAGCCTTTTTTGCGCCAGGCACCTTGACCCGCAGTTTTCCGGAACCCGGGTCTACATCGCGGACAACATAGGCGATGTATGCGGCGGCGCGGTTTTTTCTTTTATACTTGTTTTTGTGGCAACCCCGCTTCAGTCCATGCTTATCGTAAATTCGCTGCTTGTGGCCTCGGCGCTGTTTCTGCTTTCCGGCAGCGAGCTTTTGAGGGCAAAAATTCTTATACCCGCCGCAGTTGCATTTACCGTGCTTATTGCCGCGCCCGGCGTGGAAAAAATTTCACTTCACCAGCATCCGGGCAATCTTGTCCATTACGAAGAATCCAGATACGGCAGGATTGAAATCTTTGAGGACCACGGCCAGCACACGCTCTTCCTTGACGGTCGACCAGTCTTTTCAGACAGGAACGTGACCATGGCCGAAGAACTGGGACACTATCCCCTATCCCAGGTGAAAAATGTTGAAGAGGTTCTTTTGATTTCCGCAGAAGGAGGAATGATCCGCGAAATTGAAAAATACTCCCCTGAAAGGATAGATTACGTGGAAATTGATCCCGGGGTAACCAGGGCGGTGTTTGAATACAAAATGCTTAAAAAAATTCCGGAAATAAACGTAATACACGCAGATGCCCGTCTTTATTTAAGCCGAACCGCAAACAGCTACGATGCGGTTATTATGAACCTGCCCGAGCCCGAAACATTCCAAATAAACAGGTTCTATACAAAAGAATTTTTCAGGCTGGTGCGCGCCCGCCTTTCTGGTGGCGGGATTTTTTGCTTCCATTCCGGTGCTGTCGGCAATTATATATCAGAAATACAGCGCAAAAAGATCTCGATCCTGTACCAGACCGCATCAGAGTATTTCCCGGAGATTCTGATGCTGCCGGGCCGGCGCCTTTATTTTTTGTGCGCCGACCGCCCACTAAACCCGGACATCCCCGCCCTGCTTTCTGAAAAAAAAATAAGCACAAGTTACGTCCATGGCTATTATTACGGCAACATCACCTCTGAACGCATATCTGACCTTAAATCCGCACTTTATAATAATACGGACCCAAATACCGATTTTTCCCCCGGGATGGTAGCTGTAATGTTTTCACAATGGTTTGCAAAATTTCAAACAACCCCCGCACTTTTTCTCGGGCTCCTGGCCCTGGGATTGCTTGTATATCTGATCCGCACCACCGGCGAGGAATTTGTTCTGCTTACCACGGGCGCCATGACCATGGGTGGCGAACTCCTGGTGATATTTGCCTTTCAGATATTTTTCGGGTATATATATTTCCAGATAGGGCTGATCGTCACGGTGTTTCTGGCAGGACTGCTCCCGGGAGCCTTGATAGGCGAGCGCCTGAAAAACATGGGCAGGCGAATTTTCCTGTTGACCGACGGCGTGCTGGTTGTTTCAATGGGGCTATTCATTGCGGCCCTTTACTTTGCCGGAAGCCTGATGCCGGAATCCGCATTTCTGCTGGTCGGGGGAATAATATCTGTTGCGTGCGGAATGCAGTTTCCGGTTGCCCTGCACCTTGGGGGGGCTGGAAATCCGGCGGCGGTACGGGCATTTTCTGCCGATCTGATAGGAGCGGCAGCAGGCACTCTTGTGATAAGCGTTATTCTGATGCCCTATACCGGCCTTTTCTGGAGCGCGGCAGCACTTATTGCAATGAAAACCATAAGCCTGGGATTTGTTTCACTTAGGTATGAATAGCATTTCAAGAAGAAAATTCATACTGGGATGCGGCGGCATGTGTCTGTGGGCCGGGCTTGCAGTACCCGGAAATTCAATGCCCGGCATAGCACAGGCCTCCTCAAAACGCGGCGCAAAAACCGTGGGGCGCGTCCATATCTTCAGGGGCGACGCTCCTGACGAACCCTGGAAATTTTCAAAAGAGGCTTTTTCATATGAAAAAAGCGGAACCACGACAATCTGCAGTATCTGCCCCAACCACTGTGTACTTTCCCCGGGAGACCGCAGCATATGCAGATCCAAGGTAAATATTGACGGGAAACTTTATAGCCTTGCATACGGAAACCCCTGCGCGGTACATGTCGATCCTGTTGAAAAAAAGCCGCTTTTTCATTTTCTCCCAAAAAGCCGGGCTTTCTCTCTGGCGGCCACGGGCTGCAACTTCCGGTGTCTGAACTGCCAGAACTGGGAGATCTCCCAGGTACGGCCCAAAGACGTTCGGGCCTACGAGCTGTTTCCAAAACAGGCGGTAGAACACGCGCAGCGCTCAGGGGCGGAATCCATTGCCTATACATATTCCGAACCGATCACCTTTCTTGAATACACGCTGGAAACAGCGCAAACCGCCGGGAAAAAAGGAATAAAAAATTTACTTATATCAAACGGATATATCAACCGCGAGCCGCTGCTGAAACTGTGCAAAGCAGTTGATGCCGCAAACATAAATCTTAAATCCTTTGATGATAAAATCTACAGAAAATTAAACGGCGGCACCCTTAAGCCGGTGCTTGAAACCCTTAAAACACTGGCCGAACAAAACGTGCATCTGGAAATCACCACCCTTGTTGTTCCCGATTACGTGGATGACCCGGCCATGATCCGGTCCATGTGCAAATGGATAGCAAAAAATCTCGGGGTAAACCATCCTCTTCATTTTCTGCGGTTTTTCCCGCACTACAAACTCGACCGCCTGCCGCCCACACCCGTGCCTGTACTAGAAAATATGCGCACCATAGCCATGGAGGAAGGCATAAGATATGTCTATATAGGCAATGTCCCCGGGCATGAAGCAAACCATACCTGGTGCCACAGCTGCGGGGAACTGCTTATAGAACGCCATGGATATGAAATCTCCGTCCCCGGGCTCTCAAACGGCAAATGCAGCGCCTGCAATGCAGAAATTCCCGGAATATGGAACAGGGACGAGGCATGAAAAAAACCGGCATGACCGCAGGAAACAGATTCGCCCTGATTTTGCTTTGCATGATTCTGCTGACGGCCATGTCTGCATGCGCAAGCTACCGGGTGCGAACAATGGAGGTTACCAGCTATTGCGGGTGCGGTCAATGCTGCAACTGGGAAAGGGGTAGCTGGAGGTGCCTGAACCTTGATGTCTGGAACAAGTACATATCAGAAGGCCCTCTTGCAGGTGAGCCTTATTCGGGAAAAACCGCAAGCGGGACCAAGTCAAGGGAACCCAGACCCGGCCTGCTCTCTGTGGACAGCATAGTGCGCCCCTGGATGATCCCGGTACGGATAATTTTCTTTCCCTGGCTGTTTATGCCCCAGGACGGAACCATTGCGGCAGATACCCGCTATTACCCATTCGGCACTCGGATGTATGTACCGGGCTACGGCCACGGGGTGGTAGAAGACAGGGGCGCTGCAATAAAGGGCCCAAACCGTCTGGACGTTTTCTGCAGCTCACACTCAAAGGCCCTTCAATGGGGCAGACGGAAAGTGGGCGTAAAGATCTACAAATAGTGCTCAATTCTTCTTAAGATAATAGATCCTGCCACCGCTTTCCCGGGCTTCAAGCACTCCGGCTTCCGAAAGTTCAGAGATCCTGCGGGCAACATATTCATCTGCCAGACATAGGCCTGCTGCTATATCAGATGCCGTACAAGGCCTGCGCGAAAGCATGGCAAGGATTTCACCGTCCATGTTTTTTTCATTTTCCGCGCATGCTTTCTCCTTAAAATCGGCGATTACCTCGGCTCCGTGCCCTAGCACAGAAGCCAGATGCTCAAGTCTTTGAGCGGGCACCCGGCCCGCGAAATCTTCTGCAGGAGGCCGCACAGAGGTATTGATATGAATTTTGTCCGGGGCCACCGCTTTTACGCACGGCTCAAATGCAGCCATGGCTTCTTCTGTATCGTTTATTCCCCGCACGATAAAAATCTCAAGCCAGATTCTGCCGGGATAAACCTTCCGGAAATCCACCAGTCCGGCAAGCATTTTATCAAAGGAAATATCTTTATGCGGGCGGTTTATTTTCCTGAAGCTTTCTTCGTCAAAAGCATCCATTGAGGGCAGAACCAGATCCGCATCCATGAGATCTTTTTGCACTTCGGGAGACCAGAGCAGGGAGCCGTTTGTGAGCACCGCCACTTCAATATCAGACAGTTTCTTAGCCTTTTTAATTATATGGCCGATATCGCTGTTCAGACAGGGTTCGCCAGAGCCGCCTATGGTTATATAATCGGGTTTTATTCCCTCCGCCAGTCTGTCTTCAAGTTCCGCAAGTATCTCTTCAAGTTCTATATAGGGCCTGCGGAACAGCGTAGTCCGCGAGGTTCTTCCGATCTGGCAGTATATGCAATCATAGGTGCACGTCTTGTAAGAAACGATATCCACGCCCAGGGAATGTCCCAGGCGCCTGGAAGGCACAGGCCCGTATATAAGGGAGCCGGGTGGTTTTTTATCTCTTGGCATTTTCAGCTTCCTTTATATCCCATTTTCTGCGCTTCTATGCTGAACTTTGTAAGGTTTTTCCCGGCATCAATATCTGCATGCGCAAAGCCGGGAAGCCGGATCCTTATTTCAGGAGAATTCTCTTTCCATTCACCGTTTAGCTCAACCAGCCGGCCGTTGTTATAGGGCCTGATTTCAACCGAAACCGGGCCGTAAGATGTGGGTGCCGGCCCGAAACCAATAACCTGTGATCCTGAAAGCCACTCCGGGAACACCCCGGAACCTATGATCAAAGCATCTCCTTCCTCCCTTATAAAAAGGCTTCTCATCATGAGCACCCATTCCGCGGCGGCCCATCCGTGCTGGCCGTCACCCATGCAGCCGCCCATGGTATGCGGATGTATTGCCTCTGGCCACTGGCCGGTGGGTGATGCAAGGTCTGCAACCTTTTGAATTAAATCCCTGTATCGCTCGTCCCCTGCCCGAAGAAGCGTCTGGGCGATATCAAGGGTCAAATACGCATTTATTCCCGAATGGATCATATCCTGGAAAAAGGCTCCATCATGAAAACAGTTGTTTATGAGAAATTCCACCGTGTTCATGATCCTTGAATCTGCTGCAGGCGTTATATGAAGCGGATAGTCCGCCACAAGGGACCCCACTGCGCCGGCATCCAGACGGCGGTACGGAGATGCCGGAATCGCCCTCTTTCCTTTCCATTCCGGGATGGCTGCAATGCTTCCGAATATGCACATTGAAAAATCCCTGTACCAGCGATCAAACTTTTCGGCAAACGAAGCGGATTTATATCTGCGGGCCATTTCAGAAGCCGCGGCCAGGCCCGCAAGTCCCCAGAAATCATCCCAATAGTAGTAATCGTTGGGGCCGAGATGCTCGGCGCTAAAGCCCGCGGGCAAAAGACCTGCATGCCGGATGGCGGGATTCTTGCGGGTACGCTTTTTTTCAATCCATTCCGCACCCTTGAAGGCCGAGTCAAGCCAGGCCTCAGAAGGCCTGTATCCTGTAAAACGCAGATACTGATTCATAATCCAGAGCACCTGTCCGTTTGAATCCCATTCGCCCTCCTGGGACCGGAAATACCCGTTCATCTTCTGCCTTGCAGGAAACCGGTCTATGCAGTTTCTGCTCCTGCCGAGCATGTTTGCTCCCATCATTGCATTTAGCATCAGGCAGGCATCCCTGAACCAGAACCTGCGGTAAGTATAGGGTCCCGGAAACGGATCGCGGGCGGAAAGCAAAAACAGGGTGCGTATCGCGGTGTCATAGAGGAACTGAAATTTGTCATCCGGAACCTGCAAGACAGCAGCGCCTGATACCCTTTCCTTCCAGGTGCGCACCCGGCCCGTTTTGCGCCTGTTTTCGGAAGCCATATCCTGTTTGAGATCCACCGAGATCCTCACAGTTTCTTCCCCGTTTTCAGGGAGCTTAAAAAAAGCCGCAGAAGTTGCCATGCCGACGCTGCACTTGACATTGCCGGCGCTTTGGGGCATCTGCCATTTCTCAATAACATCTCCTTCCGAATAGTCTGAAAACAGGACCTTATCAGGCTCCCTGTCCATGTATACCCTGGTGTGCCGGTTTACCAGCCAGAAAGGCACGCTGTGGCTCTGAAATTCAATCGACTCTATAAACTGTATTCCCTCGGGATTATAAGGCCGCAGGGAGACCACAAGCCAGCCGCCTGTAGCCGATCTTGCCCTTGATGAAACAACAGCGTAGGCGTCCCTGTTTTCAGCCTCCATTGACAGCGTGCTTGCCAGATAAAACCCGTCTGATTCGGACAGGTTTGTAATTTTGATGCCTGATTCTGTTTCGATACTCTGCCGGCTGCTATTATCATCAAGGGTCGCCGGTATTAGCCTCCGGCCCTGGGGGTCTATTATCCAGCAGTCAACAGACCACCCGTCATAAAGAGGTGTAACCAGGCCCCTTGGGTCCATTATGGGATAAACCTGAAAATCCGGGTGCCCCACTGCGGTCCAGTTGCGGTGGGTCAGGTTGACGTGGCTGAAGGCAAATCCCCTGGGAATAAACGAATAGTCAGAAGGGTTAAACTGGCGCTGCACCCAGTACGGCCATATCCAGTCCAGGTTGTACTGGATGGACTTGGTATTGATAAGTCCCCGGGCATGAAAAACAATCCCGGCCCGCAGCAGTTCTATGGGCTCCTGTACTTCGGAGGGCTGAGAAAAACGGCGAACCCGGGCCATAAAGTTTATGGGATCTATGACCCCGAAACGTTTTGCCGCACGCTTTACAATGAATTTCCACGGCAGCCATCTGGTAAGCATAAAAAATCCTCTCTGGCTTTGGATTAAAAAACACTTGAAATTAAAATATAAACCATCACG
This sequence comes from Desulfobacteraceae bacterium, assembly GCA_021737565.1. Classification (GTDB taxonomy): domain Bacteria; phylum Desulfobacterota; class Desulfobacteria; order Desulfobacterales; family Desulfosalsimonadaceae; genus Desulfosalsimonas. The sequence goes on from JAIPDS010000017.1 coordinate 17,851, forward strand.
GGAAAAGTTTCAATGAACGACCGGGCATCAGGATGCAGGACCCACGTTTACCTATCGCCGAAATGCGAAAGCTTAATCTTTATGGACTCGTAAAAAGCTTTTTACATCACCCGATGTTTTTGCAGGAAGGAAGCACTGCGGGAGTCGATTTGATTTTTTGCTGGTTCTTTTCCGGATCAGCGAGAAAACCTAAAAAACAGCGGAGAGGTTGCCGGGATGCCGGACAAGGCGGGGCAGTCTTTTCGTTCGCTGCATTCGGGCCTGGCATCTGCACGGCGAGCTCCGCCGCGTCCGGCGAACTCGCGCACTCACGTGCGCTCAAACAAAGCGCCGGCCGCTTGGCTTCGCACGCCGGCATCTGCTTAACCGGCCCTCATGCAATGCTCACTCAAAGACCGCCCCGCCTTGTCCGCATGGGCATCGCATCCGGTATTGAAATTTACCCTATAACGAAAATACGGAGGCTTAATTTTTAATGCCAAGGATTCCAAAGAGCCTGAAAATAAATCTTCAAGCTTGCCGGGACCTTGGTGAAGCGGACCTGCGGGGTGGTTTGTGCACCTGCATTGAGCGGCTTCGGGGTGGATTCGGCCGGGTCTTGCGCGTCCGGAATTTTAAACTGTCTGAGGCCGAAAGGCCGAGTTTTTAAAATTCCAGCGCAAGGCACGGCCGAATCCCGAAGACGGTCAGCAGTGAACAAACCGCCACGCAGGGCCGCCGTGCAAGAATTTGGGGGAGCCGGATTGAATTTTTGCAGGCACTTCCAAGGGAGTCCAAGGTCGGGGGCAGTTTTTGAAGCGACATTGAGCGTTTTCGGGAAAAATTCAGCAAATGCCGGAGCGTATAAATTTCAAACTGTTTGAGGCCGATAGGCCGAGTTTTTGAAATTTTAGCGAAGGCATTTGGTGAATCCCGAAAACGGTCAGGAGCGAAAAAACTGACCCCGACCGCAGGGCCGCCAGGGAAAAACCTGCGCGACTCGGTTTGATTTTTTTGGCAGTTATGCTATTGTGCGGACTAACCAAAAGGCCTAAACTCCGGGCTGTTTGCCTGGCTTTATTTCAACCCATGGAGCTGGATATGACCGAGCAAAACGAAAACGGTGCACCAAACACCCCCGAATCCGAAGAAGAACAGAGCTTCGGGGAACTTTTTGAATCCTACATGAAGAACGTAAAAGACGACCTGCGTACAGGGGAACAGGTCACGGGAGAAATTATAGTTATCGGCCGGGACACGGTGTTTGTCAATACAGGCACCAAGGCCGACGGTGTGGTGGACAAATCAGAACTTCTCGATGAAAACGGCAACTTCCCTTATTCCCTCGGCGATAAGATCACGCTCTACGTGATTTCCAGGGATGAAAGCGAAGTAAGGCTTTCGCGGGCCATGGACGCGCAAAGCGGCATCCATCAGCTCTACGAGGCCCACCGCAGCGCGATCCCTGTCCAGGGACGTGTAACTGAAACCTGCAAGGGTGGATTCCGGGTGGCAATGGCTGGCAAAACAGCCTTTTGCCCGGTCAGCCAGATGGATGCCGTATACGTTGAAAACCCGGAATCCTATGTTGGAGCGGAATACGAATTTCTCATTTCTAGAATCGAGGAAAACGGCAGAAACATAGTTGTATCCAGACGCGAACTGCTGATGCGGCACATGGCAGAGCAAAAGGAGCAGTTTTTAAAAAACGTCTCTGTCGGAGATATCATAGAAGGAAAAATCACCAGGCTGATGCCTTACGGTGCCTTTGTGGAACTTATCCCGGGGCTGGAAGGCATGGTGCATATCTCCGAGCTTTCATGGTCGAGACTGGAAAAACCCGAAGACGCGGTATCTGCAGGCGATACTGTACGGGTAAAGATACTTGACATCAAAGAGGCCGGGGAGGAAAAACAGCAGACCAGAATTTCGCTTTCTGTAAAACAGGCCTGGGAAGACCCCTGGGCAAACATCACGGAAAAATTTAAAACCGGAGACAAAGTGGAAGGAAAAGTAACCAGATGTGCGGATTTCGGAGCTTTCGTTGAAATCGCACCGGGCGTGGAAGGTCTTGTCCACATAAGTGAAATGAGCTACAGAAAACGCGTGCTAAAAGCCGCGGACATGGTATCTCCGGGCGATTTGATCCCGGTGATGATAAAGGGCATAGATCCTGAAAAAAGAAGAATTTCGCTTAGCATTAAAGAGGCCGAGGGAGATCCCTGGGTAAACATTGAACAGCGCTACAAACCGGGACAGAGGGTTGCGGCTACGCTCGAGAAAAAAGAATCCTTCGGCTATTTCGTGGCACTTGAACCCGGGGTGGTCGGGCTGCTGCCGATATCGAAAATCAATTCGTCACCTGATGCCGCACGGATTGAAAAAATAAAGGTTGATGAACAGATTCAGGTTTTAATCGAAGCTGTCAATCCCTCAGAGCGTAAAATCAGCCTTGATATAGCAGACGATGCGGGAAAACAGGATTGGCGCTCCTACAGGGAATCCGCATCAGATGATTCCGGAATCGGAACATTGGGGGAAAAACTTAAAGAGGCGCTTAAATCCGGAAAGTAGAAAGGTTTATGACTTTGCAAACAGCCCGTGAATAATAAGCAGCAGCAGGCCGACACCGATAAGAACCATGTAGAAGGGCACCTGCACAATAAAATCCACCCCGTTTCTTAGAAATTCAAAAGGAAGCGAACCTATCCATTCCAGGCCGCCCTCGCCTGCGAATCCTGCTATGCTTTCGCTGTAAAATCCTTCGGGGCTTCCCATTAAACGCCCGATAGCATGGAAACCTGCAAGAACCAGCCCTCCAAGAAAGCCCAGTACGCCCAGCCACTTCACTATTGTCATTTTTTCCTCCTGGACAACTGCATAAATCCGTTAAACAAAAATATTAAAGCCCTATGAAAACGCCGCTTTAATAAACTCCCGGTTCATCCGGGCAATTTCGGTAATTGAAATCCCCTTTGGGCACTCGGCCTCGCATTCGGCCTCGTTTGAACAATTGCCGAATCCGAGCTCATCCATGGCACGAACCATGGAAAGGGCCCGTCTTTTTGCCCCGGGTTTTCCCTGGGGCAAAAGCGCCAGGTGGGAAATCTTGGCCCCGGTAAACAACATTGCAGAAGCGTTTGGACAGGCTGCAACGCATGCCCCGCAGCCGATGCAGGCGGCTGCGTTAAACGCCTTTTCAGCATTCTCCTTCGGGACCGGAATCGTGTTGCCGTCCTGAGCGCCGCCGGCATTAACTGATATATAGCCTCCTGCCTGGATGATTTTGTCCAGGGCGCCTCTGTCCACCACCAGGTCCTTTACCACCGGAAAGGCTGTTGCCCGCCAGGGTTCTATCACGATTGTATTGCCGTCTTTGAAATGGCGCATGTGAAGCTGGCAGAGGGTGGTTTCAGGCATATGGCCGTGTGCCCTGCCGTTTACCACGGCTCCGCACATTCCGCAAATCCCTTCCCTGCAGTCATGGTCAAAGGCTATGGGCTCGATGCCCTGCTCAGTTAACTGCTCGTTTACAACATCTATCATCTCGAGAAAAGACATATCTGTAGAAATATCATTTGCCTGATAGGTCTCCAGGTCGCCGGCGGGGTTTTTCCTGTTCTGGCGCCAGACCTTGAGCGTAAGGTTTATTGTTTTGCTGCTCATTTTACTTGTAGCTCCTCTGGGTCAGTTCCACGTTTTCAAACGTCAAAGGCTCGGTATGCAGAACCGGATCCGAGTCCGGACCGGTATATTCCCACGCGGAAACATTGCAGTAATTTTCATCATCGCGCAAAGCCTCATGGTCTTCCGTCTGATATGCGGTGTTGAAATGACACCCGCAGGATTCTTTGCGATCCAGGGCGTCTTTAACCATCAGCTCGCCGAATTCCATGAAGTCAGCCACCCGGCCGGCATTTTCCAGAGCCTGGTTGAAATCCGCTGCATCGCCCGGGACATTTACGTTTTCCCAGAATTCCTCTCTTAATTCGGCTATCATCTGTCTGGCCTTTTCAAGGCCCTGCTCGTCTCTTGCAATACCGCAGTGATCCCACATGATTTTTCCAAGGGACCTGTGAAAATCCATGACGGTTCGCTTGCCGCGAATTGAGAGAAGCCTGTCAACCTGCTCCCGGATTTTTGCCTCAGCCTCCTTAAACTGGGGAGCTGAAGCATCCACGTCCGGAAGCCGGGTTCCGGCCAGATAGCCGCCTATTGTATAGGGAATTATAAAATAGCCGTCAGCCAGCCCCTGCATAAGAGCGCTTGCACCCAGGCGGTTTGATCCGTGATCTGAAAAATTGGATTCCCCCAGCGCAAACAGCCCGTCAATGGTTGTCATAAGATTGTAGTCCACCCACAGGCCGCCCATGGTGTAATGCACAGCCGGATATATCTTCATGGGCGTAACATAGGGGTCCTCTCCTGTGATCTTTTCATACATCTCAAATAAGTTACCGTATTTTGCGGCAATAGCTTCTCTGCCGTCACGGGCTATGGCGTCTGCAAAATCAAGGTATACGGCAAGTCCGGTCTCTCCCACGCCCTTTCCCTGGTCGCACTGATCCTTGGCGTTTCTCGAGGCCACGTCCCTTGGCACCAGGTTGCCGAAGCTCGGATATTTGCGCTCCAGATAATAATCCCTCTCTGATTCAGGGATCTGTTCTGGCGGCCGCTTGTCCCCGGCTTCTTTTGGCACCCATACCCTTCCGTCATTTCTCAGGCTTTCGCTCATCAGGGTCAGCTTGGACTGATATGTGCCGTGCACCGGGATACAGGTCGGATGAATCTGGGTAAAGCAGGGATTTGCAAAATAGGCCCCTTTTTTATAACACCTGTAGGAGGCACTGACATTTGAGGACATGGCGTTTGTGGACAGGAAATAAACGTTTCCGTATCCGCCTGTTGCCAGCACCACCGCATGGGCACTGTAGGATTCAAGTTCGCCGGTTACAAGGTTTCTTGTCACAATCCCGCGGGCCCTGCCGTCTGCCAGTACCACGTCAAGCATCTCTCTTCTGGGAAAAATCTCCACCTTTCCTGCACTTACCTGCCGCATCAGCGCACTGTAGGCACCGAGCAGAAGCTGCTGGCCTGTCTGGCCTTTTGCATAAAATGTCCGCGAAACCTGGGCGCCCCCGAATGACCGGTTGTCAAGAAGGCCGCCGTATTCCCTGGCAAAAGGTACCCCCTGGGCCACGCATTGGTCGATTATGTTGACGCTTAGCTGGGCCAGGCGGTAAACATTGGCCTCTCTTGCCCGAAAGTCGCCCCCTTTTACGGTATCGTAGAACAGGCGCCAGATGCTGTCGCCGTCATTTGCGTAATTCTTGGCAGCATTTATTCCGCCCTGGGCCGCAATACTGTGGGCGCGCCTGGGAGAGTCCTGTATGCAGAAGTTTTTAACATTATACCCTAGCTCGGCCAGGGTAGCGGCAGCAGAGGCACCGGCAAGGCCGGTTCCCACTACTATTATGTCAAACTTCTTTTTGTTTGCCGGATTTACAAGTTTGAGTTCAAAACGGTGCCGGTCCCATTTTTCATGTACAGGGCCGGAAGGTATTTTTGATTCAAGAGTCATGTAGCACCTCTGTTTATATCACTGCACGGATGTATATGGGAACAAACGCAAATCCAACAGCTATTGCAACGGCAAAAATGATGCCCACCGTTTGGATAAGCGGCATGTACTTTTCATGATTGAGCCCAAGGCTCTGGAAAAGGCTCCAGAAGCCGTGGCGTATATGTAGTGCCACAAGGATCACTGCAACAATATAGACCAGGGCGAACCCTATGTTGCCGAAGGTATTTACCGCTGCATCATAAGGCGTCATCTGTGATCTGTCTATAAAATGAAACTGGAAAAGATGAAGTATGACAAACAGCAAAATAAAAAAACCGGTATAAGGCATGGTGCGCGAACCGATGGTTCTGCCCCCGGCGCTCTTGTTGACAGCATACCTGGTTTTGCGCGCACGCAGGTTCTGAAAAAACAGTAAAGTGCCGGTTGACACGTGGATCACCGCAAGGCCCAAAAGCACCAGCTCGGCCACGAAGATAAGCGGATCCAGCTTATGAAGGGTTTCCACGTATTTTAAGAAAACCTCCTTGCCGAAATAAAAATTTAAGTTCCCGACCAGGTGAACAAATATAAAACCCACAAACCCCAGGCCGGTAACCGCCATAAGCAGCTTTTTGCCTATGGCCGTGGAAATGTTTTCTATGAACCAGTTCATGATATATGCTCCCGGAATAAATCTTAAAACACTTTGGCACAAAATTCGCCTATACGGCCCAGGTCTTCGCACACGTGGACCCCGCATTCCTTAAGCGCCTTTACCTTGCCCTGGGCCGTGCCAGCACCGCCTGAGATAATTGCACCCGCATGGCCCATGCGTCTTCCCGGAGGCGCTGTCATACCGGCGATAAATCCCACCACGGGCTTGGATACGTTTTCTTTGATGTATTCTGCAGCCTGCTCTTCGGCGCTGCCGCCTATTTCGCCGACCATGACCATGCCCTTTGTCCCGGGGTCTGCCTCAAAAGCCTCCAGACACTCTATAAAACTGGTTCCGTTAACAGGATCGCCGCCTATGCCTATGCAGGTGCTCTGGCCTATGCCCTGCCGGGTGAGCTGGTATACCACTTCATATGTCAGGGTGCCGGAGCGGGAGACCACTCCTATGGGACCGCCCGGCTTGTGAATAGGGCCGGGCATTATTCCCACCTTTGTCCTGCCCGGCGATATTATCCCCGGACAGTTAGGACCTATCAGGCGGGATTTCTTTGTATTCAAGTAGTGCTTAACGCGCATCATGTCAAGCACCGGTATTCCCTCTGTTATGGTTACTATCAGGTCCACGCCCGCATCTGCGGCCTCCATTATGGCATCTGCGGCAAAAGGCGGAGGAACGAAAATCAGACTGCAGTTTGCCCCGGCTTCATTAACCGATTGCGCAACCGAATTAAAAACCGGGACTTCGTCCATTTTCTGGCCGCCTTTTCCGGGGGTAACCCCGGCCACCACCTTTGTGCCGTATTCTATACACTGCCTGGCGTGAAATTTTCCTTCATTTCCTGTAATTCCCTGCACAACCACCCGGGTGTTCTCGTCCGCGAATATAGTCATATCTGAATCCTCAACCTATACTGTTACCAAAATAATATCAAAGCACGAAGCACTAAAGCCGGATTTTTAAACAAGAGAAGCCACCTTCTGTCCGGCATCCTTAAGATCCCTTGCAGTCTGCAGATCAAGGCCCGAGTCGGCCAGAATTCTCCGGCCCTCTTCAACATTTGTGCCTTCCATGCGGACCACCAGGGGCACGTTTATCTGCGTATTCTTTGCAGCCTCCACAACGCCTTTTGCAAGCACGTCGCATCTTAAAATGCCGCCGAAGATGTTTATTAAAATTGCCTTTACCTTTTTGTCAGACAGGATAAGGCGAAATCCGTTTTCAATCATTTCGGCTGTTGCACCCCCGCCCACGTCGAGAAAATTTGCCGGCTCGGCGCCTGCAAGCTTTATGGTGTCCATGACCGCCATGGCAAGGCCTGCGCCGTTGACCATGTTGCCAACAGTGCCGTCAAGGTTTATATAATTAAGGTTGTACCTGGAGGCCTCGACATCCAGGGGGTCCTCCTCGTCAAGATCCCGCATTTCGGCAATTTCCTTCTGCCGGTAAAGGGCATTATCATCAAAGCTGATCTTGGCGTCAAGGGCGCACAACCGCTTATCCCCGGTTATTACAAGGGGATTTATCTCAACAAGAGAACAGTCCCGCTCAACAAAAAGCCTGTAAAGGCTTGTAAGCATCTGTGAAAAGGGTTTTACCAGCTCCTTGTCAAGCCCGAGTCCAAATGCTGCCTGCCGGCAGTGATAGGGATAAATACCTGAAAGCGGATTTACGCCCACCTTGATTATTTTCTCAGGCGTCTGTGCGGCAACCGCCTCAATGTCCATGCCGCCGGCCTGGCTTGCCATGATCATGATTCCCGCGGATTCACGGTCGGCCATCAGGCTAAGATAAAGCTCCTTTTCAATATTAAGACCTTTTTCAATAAGTACCCGCTTTACCGGCTGGCCTGCCGGTCCGGTCTGATGGGTTACCAGGTTCATGCCTATAATTTCTCCGGCATGTTTTTCAACCTCGGCGGCATCCTTTGCTATCTTGACCCCTCCGCCTTTTCCGCGGCCGCCGGCATGTATCTGCGCCTTTACTGCAACCGGAAAGCCGCCAAGGTTTTCCGCCGCCTTTTTAGCCCCACCAGTGCTTTCTGCTACCGCACCCTCAGGCACGGCTACACCGTAATCTGAAAACAGTTTTTTTGCCTGGTATTCGTGTATCTTCATATACAGACTCCGTTTGTTATGCAATCACACAAAGTATATCACCCTTGGCTACCGAATCGCCTTCAGAGAAATTAATCGACTTTACCGTTCCCGAAACAGGCGTTGTAAGTGAATTTTCCATCTTCATCGCCTCAAGGATAACTATGGTATCGCCTTCTTCCACTTTGACGCCTTCTTTTTCCTCGTATCTTACGATTATGCCGGGCATGGGCGCCTTTATGGGATGACCTTCAACATCTGCCGCAGGCTTCTTAGCTTCTTCTTTAGGGGCTTCCTGCTTCTTTTCGCCAGCTTCTGCCCGGGGCTTGGAAGGTGCTGGCCTTGCTGCAGGCTCGGTTTTCTGAGCTGCAGGAGCCTCCCGGCGCGGCCCTGAGGGGGTAGCCTGAGCAGGCTGGGCCGCAGGGGCCGCAGCCACAAACGGCATGCCCGTGTCCTCGACTGCCACCTCGAATTCCTCTCCGTCCACGTAAACGTTAAACTTACGTACGTTTTCGCCTTCGGGCGGCTCGGCCTTTTTCTCTATTTTCTCAAGCGCGTCCCTGAGCTCACCTGAACGAACCTTCCTGACAAGCTCTTCTTGCTTTTTGGCCTCCTCCAGGCTCTTGGGCCTAACAGAATCCGGCGGTGTCTCAATACCATATTTGTATTTCAGAAATTTCTTTCCGGTTACCGGATACAGGGCGTAAATAAGCACATCATCTATATCGGAGGTAATATCCTTTACCGCCTCCCTGGCATTTTCAAGCTCGGGCTCCAGGATCTCGGCGGGCCTGCAGTCTATCGGGGTCTCGCCACGCGGATAACCCTTGAGAGCCTTTTTCTGGACTTCGGGATTAACACCGGCGGGGGTCTTTCCGTACAGCCCGAAGCACAGGTCCTTGACCTGGGATGTAATCATCTTGTAGCTTTCGTTCTCATCGTCAAAAAGCACGTTGTTTACGGTCTGAATCCCCACAATCTGGCTGGTGGGGGTAACCAGCGGCACCTGACCCAGATCCTTTCGCACCTTTGGCAGCTCTCTGTAAACATCGTCAATGCGGTCCAGTGCATCCATTTCCCTAAGTTGATTAACCAGGTTTGAAAGCATGCCCCCCGGTGTCTGGTGCAGAAGCACGTTTATATCTATTACCGAAACCTTTGAGTCATCAAGCAGATGTTTATACTTGGGCAGGATGTCTTTTTCAAGCTTTTCATTAATTTTTGCCAGGGACTCGATGTCAAAGCCTGTATCCCGGTTTGTACCGAGAAGGGACATGACCATCGGCTCTATTGCGGGATGAGATGTGCGATAGGCATAAGAACTCATGCAGGTATCAATAATATCGACCCCTGCTTCAACCGCTTTCATGTGAGTAAGCGAAGCCATTCCGGATGTAAAATGGCTGTGAAGGTGGATGGGCACGCTTATGTTTTCCTTAAGCGCCTTTATGAGAGAAAAAGCATCATAAGGGGCGAGCAGGCCGGCCATGTCTTTTACGCAGACGGTATCGGCTCCCATTTCCTCGAGCTCTTTTGCCTTGTTGACAAAATAGTCCAGATTATAGACATCTCCGCCCATGCGCGGCTCGGTTAGTGAATAGCAGACACATCCCTGGAAATGCTTTCCGCACTTCTTTATCACATCGACAACCGTTTCAAAATTTCTGAAATCGTTTAACGCGTCAAAGGTGCGGAAAATGTCCATGCCGTTCTCGGCAGCCCGCTCCACGAAAACCCTGGCCACGTCATCGGGATAGTTGCGGTAGCCCACCAGGTTCTGGCCGCGCAAAAGCATGGAAAAAGGGGTCTTTTTAAAATACCGCTTAAGGTCTCTTAACCGGTCCCAGGGATCTTCGTTTAAAAAACGGTGCATGGTGTCAAACGTGGCCCCGCCCCATACCTCCACGGCCCAGAAGCCTATTTCATCCATCATTTCGGCCACGGGTATCATGTCCTCTGTTCTTCCGCGGGTGGCAAAAAGGGACTGATGTCCGTCGCGAAGAGTTAAATCTTCGACCTTTAAGGGATTGGCAGCCGCGGGGCGGTCCTTGTCGTACTTGATTTCGGTCTGTTTGAGTTCATGGTGTTTGCTCATTACCAGGTCTCCTCGCCTTTATTGATTAATCATCTTTTTAGCATTCGGGGGTTATAATTGTTTCGTTACATTTTGCGGACTAATCAGAACCTGACGGTTTAATGAAAAGCCTTCATCTGAACCATTACGCGCATCTGCATCTGCTCCTGCCTGCCGCTTAAGGACCAGGGGCCCGGACCCGGGGGCGCGGCTGCGGCCGCCCGGGGTGCTTCGGCACCTGCCTCTTCTATCCCTTGTGCCGCCTGTGCCGCCAATGCCTCCTTTTCGCACGACAGATAATACATAACAGCGGCAACTGCCGCCTGTTTTTTCTTTTCCATCATCAACCCGCCTTTTATAGTTATTCGAATCTCAAACTTGTTGTAATTTCAACGCCAAGGTCTTGCTGCTTTATCTTAAATACCTTAAGCCGGAATATTACCGTGCTTCTTGGGCGGCAGGCTCTGGCGCTTGGTGCTCAGAATTTCCAGTGCCTCGATGAGCCTGGGCCGGGTCTGGCTGGGCACAATAACATCGTCTATATAACCGCGGTTTGCAGCCACGTAAGGATTGGAAAAAAGCCGCCTGTATTCCTCTATCTTTTCCTTGCGGGTGGCCGCAGGGTCGTCTGACTCCTCAATGGTTTTCCGGTGGATTATATTTGCCGCCCCTTCGGCGCCCATGACGGCTATCTCGGCTGTTGGCCATGCAAAGGCCATATCAGCGCCCAGGTGCTTGGAGGACATTGCAATATAGGCCCCGCCGTAATCCTTGCGCAAAATCACAAGCAGCTTGGGCACCGTGGCCTCGGAATAACACCAAAGAAGTTTTGCGCCGTGGCGGATAATTCCGCCGTGTTCCTGGTCGCTTCCCGGCATGTAGCCAGGCACATCGGCCAGGGTCAGAAGAGGAATATTAAATGCATCACAAAACCTTATAAACCTTGTGGCCTTGTCTGATGCGTTAATATCCAGACATCCTGCAAGAAACTTGGGCTGATTGGCTATAATCCCTATGGTGCGGCCGTTTAGCCGGGCAAAACCGACGACGATATTTTTTGCGTAATGCTCGTGGGGCTCGAAAAACTCTCCGTTATCAACAATTCCGGAAATAACCTCCTTTACATCATAGGACCGGTTGGGATCATCGGGCACGATTGTGTCAAGCAGCTGCTCGCACCTTTGAGGATCGTCTCCCGTGGCTTCCACCGGTGGATCTTCCAGATTGTTTGACGGCAGAAAAGAGAGCATGTGTCTTATGCGCTCTATTGCCTCTTCATCAGAGTCGCATGCAAAATGGGCCACCCCGCTTTTTTCATTATGAGTGGTGGCGCCTCCCAGCTCCTCAAAGCTGATATCCTCGCCTGTCACGCTTTTTATGACCTGGGGACCGGTGATAAACATATGACTGGTCTTTTTTACCATAAATACCCAGTCGGTCATTGCAGGCGAGTAAACCGCACCGCCGGCAGTAGGCCCCATTACGGCGGAAATTTGTGGAATTACCCCGGAGGCGACAGAATTTCTGTAAAAAATTTCACCGTAGCCGCGAAGCGCATCCACTCCTTCCTGAATACGGGCCCCGCCTGAATCGTTAAAACCCACCACCGGGGTTCCGGCCTTCATGGCAAGGTCCATTACCTTGCAGATCTTTGAAGCATGCATCTCCCCCAGGGTCCCGGCCCTGGCTGTAAAATCCTGGGCAAAAGCAAACACCGGACGGCCGTTAACCCGGCCGTGGCCCGTAACCACGCCATCGGACGGGATATCGGTCTTATCCATGCCGAAATTCACGCACCTGTGCTTGACAAAAATATCAATCTCCCTGAAAGTCTCCTTGTCAAAAAGATGCTCCAGTCTTTCGCGTGCGGTGAGCTTTCCTTTTTCTTTCTGTTTTTCTACAGCCTTTGCTCCTCCCATTTTCCTCATTCGGGCCTTTTTTTCAAGAAGCTCCTTTATCTTCTCAGAAACGCCGCTCATTTTTATTCCCTTTCGTATTTATCCGTGACCAGTCGCAAAAGCCGCCTTGCAGCAGCCATGGCTGTCGTCTCACCCTTTTCCAGGCGCTGTTCAAGTTCGGGTATAAGCCTTTTTATTTCTGAAAGACCGTAGAACCAATCCTTTAACCCTTCTTCCACCAGAAATTCAAACCACTGCCTGGCCTGTTCTTTGCGTTTGCGGGCAAGCTCTCCCGAGTCTTCCATTTTTCTGCGGTGTTTAAGAACCGCATCCCATATTTCATCTATTCCGCTCGTCTCCAGGGCGCTGCATGTAAGAACCGGCGGACGCCACAACTCTGATCCCGCCCCCATTAAATGAAGTGCGTTTTCATAATCCTTTCTCGCTTTTTCCGCCATTTCAACATTATTACCGTCTGCCTTGTTCACCGCAACAGCGTCTGCCAGCTCTATTATACCCCGCTTTATCCCCTGCAGTTCATCGCCTGCTCCCGCAAGCAAAAGAACCAGGAAAAAATCAACCATGGAGGCCACTGCAAACTCGGACTGACCTACCCCCATGGTTTCTACCATTACAACGTCATAACCGGCGGCTTCGAGTACAAATATTGTCTCCCTGGTCTTTCTGGCCACCCCGCCCGGAGTGCCTCCGGAAGGAGACGGGCGGATAAAAGCGCTTTTATTTGCCGCCAGTTTTTCCATCCTGGTCTTATCTCCCATGATGCTGCCGCCGCTTCTGACGCTGCTAGGATCAACTGCCAGGATGGCCACCCTGTGGCCTTTCTCAATAAGCCTTATACCCAGGCTTTCTATAAAGGTGCTTTTGCCTACGCCTGGCACTCCGGTTATGCCCAGCCTGATGGAATTTCCCGTATATGGCAGAAGAGCGTCTAACACCTCATGTGTTAGGGACTGATGATCCTGCAGGGCGCTTTCAATCAATGTTATGGTCTTTGAAACCGCCTTGCGATCCCCGGCGCGAACGCCTTCTATATAGTATCCTGCATCCTCAGGCATTCTCTTCAAGGGCGTTTAACACCTGGTTTGCTGAATCAGTCACCATGGAGCCGGGGCCGAACACTTTAGCCACCCCGGCATTATAAAGAAAATCATAATCACCGGGCGGTATTATGCCGCCCACCACCACCAGGACATCCTCTCCGCCCTGCTTTTTTAACTCCTCTATCATTTGCGGAACCAGTATCTTATGTGCTCCTGCCAGGCTGGAGACCCCCAACACGTGGGCGTCGTTTTCCACGGCCATTTTTGCCGCTTCCACAGGTGTCTGAAACATCGGACTTAAATCCACATCAAAGCCAAGATCCGCATACGCCGTGGCAACTACTTTCACGCCGCGGTCATGGCCGTCCTGTCCCATCTTGACAAGCAGAATTCTCGGCCTGCGACCGTTGTTTTGAGCAAATTCATCCACCCTTTTGCGGATGGAGGCAATAATTTTGTCATCCTGGTACTCTCCCGCATAAACCCCGGAAATACACTGGGTGGTGGCCACATACCTGCCGAAAACCTTTTCCATGGCCTCTGTCACCTCGCCCACCGTGGCCCTGGCCCTTATGGCAGGGATGCAGGCTGCAAGAAGATTTCCCCCGGATTCGGCACAGTTTGTGACAACCTCAAGGGTTCGGCGGACCTCATCTTCGTCGCGCTCCTTTTTTACACGGTTTAAACGGCTTATCTGCTCGTCGCGCACCGATTCGGAAATTTCCCGCACATCAACTTCGGTTTCCTCTTCAACCTGGTATTTGTTAACACCTATGATAACGTCCTTTCCCTGGTCGATTCTCGCCTGGCGGCGGGCTGCGGCCTCTTCTATTCTCATCTTGGGCATGCCCTCGACAATGGCTTTTGCCATTCCGCCCATCTCCTCGACTTCATCTATGACCGAACGGGCCTGCCTGGCAATCTGGTCGGTAAGATGTTCCAGGTAATAGGATCCGCCCAGGGGATCAACCGTGTTGGTAACCTTTGACTCCTGCTGTATTATAAGCTGGGTGTTTCTTGCAATCCTGGCCGAAAGATCGGTGGGCAGGCTTACTGCCTCGTCAAATGCGTTGGTGTGAAGCGACTGGGTGCCGCCCAAAACCGCGGCCAAAGCCTCCAGGGTTGTTCTTATGATGTTGTTGTAAGGATCCTGCCGGGTAAGACTCCATCCAGAGGTCTGCACATGGGTGCGAAGCATCATGGAACGAGGATCCTTTGGATTAAACTGCTTCATCAAATCCGCCCATAAAAAGCGTGCTGCCCTCAGCATGGCAATTTCCATGAAAAAGTTCATGCCCACGCCGAAGAAAAAAGACAGCCGGGGGGCGAATGCGTCAATGTCAAGGCCGGCACCCAGGGCGGCCCTTACGTATTCAAGCCCGTCTGCCAGGGTAAAGGCGGTCTGGAGCACGGAATCAGCACCGGCCTCCATCATGTGATAGCCGCTTATGCTCACAGTGTTGAATTTCGGCATGTGCTCAGAGCAGTAGCCTATAATATCGGCTACAATCCGCATTGAAGGTTCAGGGGGATAAATATAGGTATTGCGGGTAAGATATTCTTTTAAAATATCGTTCTGAATGGTGCCTGCAAGCTTTTCCTGAGAGACTCCCTGTTCTTCTGCCGCTACAATATAGGCTGCCATGACCGGCAGGACCGCGCCGTTCATTGTCATAGACACTGTCATCTTGTCAAGCGGGATCCCATCAAACAGGATCTTCATGTCTTCTATGGTGTCCACCGGGACGCCCGCTTTTCCTACATCGCCTGTCACCCTGGGATGGTCCGAGTCAAATCCCCGGTGGGTGGCAAGATCAAAAGCCACGGAAAGCCCCATCTGGCCTGCCGCAAGATTCCGCTTGTAAAACTCGTTTGATTCCCTGGCGGTTGAAAAACCGGCATACTGCCTGATCGTCCAGGGCCGCACCGTATACATGGTCGCCCTGGGACCGCGGACAAATGGTTCAATCCCCGGCAGGGTGTTGACAAAACCGATTTCTTCTATGTCCTCGGCGATATAAAGAGGATTGATTGTTATGCCTTCAGGGGTATTTGTTTCAAGGGATTCCAGCGGTTTTCCCTTAAGCTCTTTTTCAGCGATTTCGATCCATTTCTTTTTTTCAGGATGTTCGGCCATTTTGCGCATCCCTTTTTGTTTCTGGTTTCGATGTATTGATCCCGGATCTCATATATCTCTGATATTATCGTTCACAAAGCTCCACCAGGATTCCTCCTGTGGCCTTTGGATGAATAAATGCAATCCTGGCTCCGCCCGCTCCTATACGGGGGGTCTCGTCTATGAGCCTTACACCCTTATCCTTTAATTCAGCCAGGGCGCCTTCCAGATTCTCCACCCGAAAGGCAATATGATGTACCCCCTGACCCCTTTTTTCAATAAATTTTGAAACCGGCCCGTCTTGATCGGTGGATTCAAGCAGTTCCACCTCGCTTTTGTCAACCGGGAAAAACGCGGTTTTTACCTTCTGCTCCTCCACTGTTTCCTCGCCGTCATAGGGCAGGCCCAGTATATCGGACCAGAAGGATTTGCTTGCCTGGTTGCTTTTTACAGCTATACCGATATGATCTATGTGGAGAATTTTCATTATCCGTGCCTCGCCGTGCTGTATGATATTTGGATTTGTTGAAAACGGATGGTTTCTAGATCAAGTTTCATGTTACTGGCCATTGTGCAACTATGTATGTAAGTGTTACTTACATTTTCTATAATACTATCCATCCGGTGCTGTCAAGCATAATCCGAACAAACTTTGCTCAAACTTCCCTCTTTTAGCAGGCCCTAAACTGTCGTATCCTCCGGCTATCTGATGCATACTTTGCGAACTTCCATCAGGTCGCATTGTCCCGTAAATATCTTTGCAATTCCGTCCTGCTTCAGGGTGGTCATGCCTTCTTTTACGGCCTGATCCCGGATCTGATACATCATGGCGCGGTTTTGTATGAGCTGCTTTATTTCATCGGAAGCCAAAAGCAGCTCGTGAATGCCTGTTCTTCCCCGGTAACCCGTATTATTGCAGGCCGGACATCCCTTTGGAGCATAGAGGGTGAGATCTTCACGATACGGTATGTTAAGATGTTTTTCAAACTGCTCAGGGCCGTATTCCCTTACCAGTTCGTCATATTCTCTGCGGTCCGGATGATAGGGCTGTTTGCATTCACGGCACAGGGTGCGCACCAGCCGCTGTGCCAGGATGCAGATAAGGGCGTCTGCGAAATTAAACGGATCCATCCCCATGTCAAGCAGCCTTGTTACTGTTTCGGGCGCACTGTTTGTATGAAGCGTTGAAAATACAAGATGGCCCGTCAGCGATGCTTCAATGCCCATCTGGGTTGTTTCCCTGTCGCGCATCTCGCCCACCATTATGACATCCGGATCAGCCCGCAGAAAAGCTCTCATGGCGGCTGCAAAATCGTATCCTATCTTGGGCTTTACCTGTACCTGCCGCAGCCCCTTCTGCGTGATTTCCACCGGGTCCTCGGCGGTCCATATCTTGCGCTCTATGTTGTTGATAAAGCGAAGGGCCGAATGCAGGGTCGTTGTCTTGCCCGAACCGGTTGGGCCGCATACCAGAACCATTCCGTAGGGTTTGCTCACCGATTCCACAAAGGCTTCATAATTACGCATAGAAAACCCCATGCGCTCAAGCGGCAAAGGCTCGCCCGCCGAAAGAATCCTCATCACCACGTCCTCGAGCCCACCCTGGGTCGGCACTGTTGCAACCCGTAGCTCGATGTCTTTGCCGCCGAATTTTTTAAACCGGATCTTTCCGTCCTGCGGTTTTCTTTTTTCCGCTATATCAAGATCGGCCATGATTTTTATCCTGGCCACCACGGCATTTTTGTAGCTGTAAGGAATGGTCTGATAAAGCGTGCACGCCCCGTCCACCCTTATCCTGGCCCTGGTATTTTGTTTTCCGGGATACGGCTCCAGGTGAATATCAGAGGCTCCTCTTGCATGGGCATCCAGAATCATCTTGTTTACAAGCTGGACCACGGCCCCGCTTTCCTCGTCTACATCCTCTGTATCCTCCTCTTCTTCATAGTTATCTTCCCGGAGACGGGAGAGAATATCGTCGATGGAGGACCCAACGGTTTGACTGCCGGTAAAATGCCCTATAATCTCCAGGATATCCGCCCTTGTCGCGATTGCAAGCCTCACGGTTCTGCCGGGAAAAAGGGTCTTGATTTCATCAAGGCGCTTTATGTCATCAGGGTTGTCAAGGGCGATAAAAACCTCGCCGTTTTCGGAACGTATCGGCACCCAGGCGTTTTTCTTCATGAACGGAACATTAAGCCCCCTTAAAAGTTCCGAGGGGATGGGAAGGTCGTTTCTGAATTCAATCCATGGTATGTCATAATAGCGGCTCAGCGATTCAAGAACATCCCTTTTGGAAATTTTAAGATTATCCATCAAATAGTTTTCAATGGGTATATTTCCTTCTCTTGCTTCGGCCGTGGCTCTTTCAAGCTCTTTTGCAGTTATGACATGGTTTTCCAAAAGGTAATCGAATTTGTTTTTCCTGCCTGCGGCTATCTTTTTCTGCTTATAAAGGGCGATTCCCATGATTTCGGCGAGCTCCGAGATGTTTTGCTCATCCTGGGGCGTAAATCTGCTCCCGTCTTTTCTGTTGATAAGCTGAATCACACCAAGCAGGAAAGATTTGAACACTATCGGAGCTGCAAGGACCTGCTTTGTCTTAAAGCCTGTTCTGGCATCCCAGGTGCTGTCAAAACCCAGTTCCGGATCCAGATCAAAAAGCTCCCGGCTTTCATATACATCGCCTATATTAAGTATCTTCCGATTAGCCGCGCAATAGCCGGCAATACTGTCGTTGTTTATGGGCAGGCGTATCTCCGAGATTTCATCTCCGGACTTGAAGCGGGAAACAAGCTCCCTGCGGATGCCGTCGGCATAATAAACCGTGATCCTCTCTGCTCCGGCCAGATCAACAATATCGTCTTTTAAATCGAACAGGATTTCATCAAGCCCGGAGGCCGCATATACAGCGTTGGTGATCTCCTGGAGCCGGGTCCTGTATTCCACCTCGGACTTTAAATGTTCCACCGTATCACGGGGTTGATCTCCGCCCTGTTCCCCGCCGTTTCCTGCCTGGTTATAACCCGGATTTGAATCAGTCATTTTTGTCCTGCCTGCATAAGGGCTTTATGCTGCCGCCGCGTGCATGCATTTACTCGGTTTTTTGCCTTATCTGTATAAAGCGGTATATCTTTTGTATACCGCCGGAGAGCAGAATAACGGCGATCAGGTAAAAAGCAAATCTGAGAAATATCTGTGCGGAAGCAAGATAATTCATTTCCTCTACCCGCCCCATTATCCATGGAATCCGGAAAAAAAAGGCCAGCCCCATCAGGCTAAGTGCCAATCCCCATATAAACTGCGCCAAATCGCCGGCTGAATATTGGTTGCGTCCCAAAATATTTTCCTGTTAAAAAAAATGATGCACTCGTAAAAAGTCTGATTCTAGATGGCGCCGTAAAAAGTTCAAGATCAAGGCCTGCGCAATTTCGAAGAATGCAGCGTACTTAGCCGTACGTGAAATTCTGAGAAATTGCGCGTAACGCAGATATTGGACT
>JAIPDS010000096.1 GCA_021737565.1 Desulfobacteraceae bacterium
CGGGCCTGGAAGCTGTCATCATGCATTTTTCAATCACCTGCGGCTTGCAATATAGATGCTGAGAAGCACTATTGCAGCCCCGACAAACCCTGTGGCGCTGAGGTGCTCCCCGAAAAACAGAAATCCGATGGCAATCCCGCAGACCGGTTCAAACAGGGAAACCACCGAAGATGCCTGTGCGGTAATATAATTTGCCCCCTTGAAAAAAAGTGTATAGGAAAGCGCCAGGGAAACCGTGCCGAGCATAAACAGAAACGGAAGATTTTGCCAGAAGTATCCGGGAGGCACCGAAATCCCAAACGGCAGAAGAATTATTGCAACGATCACGCATCCCCACAGGGCCCGTATTTGAGACGGAAGACGACCGGCCAGAAAACGGCCGAACATGAAAATGCAGGCAAGGCCGAAGCCCGAGATCAGGGCGCTTACAATGCCGACCACTTCATCCGGGTTGCCTTTGAGGAGGTTTGCAGGCTCGGTGATAAGCGCTGTGCCAATTAGGCCCGCCCCGACTGCAAGCCAGGTCATGAGGGTGTTTTTCTCCTTTAATATGAGCGGACTTAAAATCGCCACATAGATCGGGGCCGTATAATGGAGCAAAACCGCCTTGGCAACAGATGTTTTCATTATGGCAAGATAATAGGCCACCGGGGTGATGCACATGGAAACCCCCGTGCAGAAGAGCACCAGCAGGTCTCTGCGCTCAAGCCTTCTCAAATCGAGTGCATCTGCTCCTTCGGACCTGCGCAGAATCCAGAAAAACAGAAAGAACATGCCGATCAGGGCCCGGTAAAACACGATGCTCATCGACGAGTAGGCCTCGATGGAGCGCACCCAGATCGGGATCAGAGAAAAGCAGAATGCCCCCGCAAGCGTCATGAAAAGCCCTTTCAGACGCGGGGGAAATCCTGTGTTTTCATTTTCAGCGGAAGTCAGCATCAGGCGGCAGGCGAGAAGGATGTGTTTAAGGTGCGGTTTTGTCAAGTTCGTTTTCCCGGTTTTCTGCCGGGGTTTCAGATACAGGCAGAAAGATGGTGAAGGTGGTGCCTTCTCCTGCACTGCTCCGGACTTTTATATCCCCGCCATGATCCCTTATAAACCCATAGCATACCGAAAGCCCGAGACCCACTCCCTTGACCGTATCCTTGGTGGTAAAAAAGCTGTCAAAGATTTTGTTTATGTTTTCCTGGTCAATTCCCTGGCCCGTATCCGAGATTTCAATAAAGACATGATCGTTTTGATGCCGGGTTTTAAAGCTCAGGGTGCCGCCTTCGGGCATGGCATCGCGGGCATTGGAGATCATGTTTAAAAACACCTGCCGGAGCTGGTTTCTGGATGCATATATTTCCGGCAGGTTATCTGCGAGTTCGCTTTTGATCTTGATGCTGTTTTCCCGAAGCTGTTTGTCATGGAGCATCAGCAATTCGTCAATAATGGTGTTGATGTTTACCTGGCTTTTTTCTTCCTGGTCAGGCTTGGAGAAAGAAAGCATTTTACGCAGCATCTCGGCCAGGCGCACGGTTTCTGAAAGCGACATGTCCAGCAGTTTGCGCCGCTTGTTCTCAGGGGGAATTTCGCTTTTTAGCAGTTCCAGGGTATTCATGATACCGAAGAGGGGATTGTTTAACTCATGGGCGATCTGGGAGGTAAGCCGTCCCATGGCGGCCAGTTTTTCGGATTGGAGCAATTGTTCCTGGGTGCTTCTCAGGGTACGCTCCATTTCTATCCTGTCAGTCATGTCAACAAATGACCCCACGGTTGCCACCTCGTTGCCGTCATCGTCGTAAATCATTGCAGCCGAAAGGGTTCCGTCGATCACCTTGCCGTCCTGTCTGACATAGAGCATGGGATGGGAGCGCAAAAGGCCCACGCCGCCGTGTTCGGGACTGCGGATCATTTTCATTATCCGGTAGGCCAGTCCTTCCGGGTATATCTTGGTGATATGCATCTTGCCGATGGTTTCAGATGCCGGGTATCCCAGGGTTTCTTCTGCGGCCCGGTTCCAGATGAAGATATTGCCCTTCAGATCCGCCGCCATTATCGGGCTGGGCGAGCTATGGATGATCTTGTTCATGAAGTCGCGGGCCTCGCGCAGTTTTTTTTCCATCATGTAGCGCTCTGTGAGGTCCACGGTTATGCCTTCATATCCCAGCACGTTACCATGGTGATCGTATCTTACATGGCTGGTGAGCAGCACGGTAATCGGGGTGCCGTCCTTTCGCTTGAACTCCACCTCGTATTCCACCACCCGGCCGTCGCGCTCGATCATTTCCTGGAACTTTCGCCTGTCCGAAGGTCTTACGTAAAGATCCCGGGTAATATCTATATTTAGCAGTTCTTCCTTGCTGTCATAGCCCATCATCTGTATAAAGGCCTGGTTGGCGTCCAGGAAACGCCCCTCCTTGCTGCTGATATATACGCCCACGCCTACGTGTTCGAACAGGTTCTGGTATCTTTCCTCGGATGCCGCAAGCTTTGCTTCGCGCTGCTTGCGCTCCGTGATATCCCGGAAAATGCAGAGTTTCGACATCGATCCGTCGGGATTTTTCAGCGGCAGCTCGGTAAGGGCGAAAGTCTTGTCCGCCTTTGGAACGTAGAGTTCCCAGTGCAGGCGGTTGCCCCTGAAAACCTCGGGTGCCCGGCACCAAGGACAAAGCGTGTCACTGTCGTTTAGGAGGCGATGGCACTTTTTTCCAGTGCCCTCGCCAAACAGTTCGACCATCTGGGAGTTCATGTATTCAATCGTGTAGTTCTGGTCGATCACGTAAATGCCCTCCTCGATGGTTTCGAAGATGGCTTTGAGCATTTCCTTTTCTTTGTCCATGGTTTTTTCGCCCCTGTGAAAGATATCGACAATAGACTGAAATTATTGTATTCATAGTATAGGAGGTGCGGTTTTAAAGTCAATAGTTATTAAAGGTGACGGGTGAGTAGGGAGTAGTGAATGGTGAACAGTGAACAGTGAATGGTGAACCTTGAACTTTGAACTTTGAACCTTGAACCTTGAACCAAGAGCGGGGGGATGAGATGATTATTGATGCGCATGCCCATTGCGGGATATATCACCGGTTTCCGCCCCAGGCGTTTGAGGATTATCTGGCAAATATCCGGGGCAGCCCGATTGAAGGGGCGGTGATGTTTTCCCCGGTCATGGAGATCTATGACAGAAATGATCCGGATTTTGTGGATGACAAGGCCTGGCGGAAGCGGAGAAAATCTTCCAATCTTTACCTGCTGGGCCTGGAAAACCGCGAGATAGATGTGTTTCCGTTTTTCTTCATCTGGAACGATTTTGCTGTGGATCAGCTTGATCCCCGCCACTGCGGTATCAAGTGGCACAGGCATGCAGACGAGCCTATGTATAATTATGATGATCCTGCCTGCACCCGGGCCGTGGAAGAAATCCGGCGGCGCGGACTGCCGGTGGTTTTTGAGGAAGAGCTTGAAAATACCGTCCGGTTTGTAAATGAAATCGCGGCGGGTGTCAATGTGATCATCCCGCACCTGGGGATGTTAAACGGAGGCTACAGGGCCATTGAAAAAAACGGACTCTGGGAAAATCCCAGGGTCTGGACCGATACCAGCCTGGCATCGCCTGCTGAAATCCGGGATTACATTGACAGCTACGGCTCCGGGCGCATCATGTTCGGCTCGGATTTTCCGTTCGGCGCCCCGAAAAGCGAGCTTTCCAAGGTAATGGATCTGCCGGTTTCTGAAACGGTCAGGGAGGCGATTACTGCCGGCAATATCAGGCGGCTGATTCAAAAATAAAAAGGGGACAGATCTATTTTTTTGCGGCCGCAAAAAATAGATCTGTCCCCTTTTTTTAAATGGCGGAGGCCATAAGGTCGCCGACCATTTTATTGAAACGGGAGGGGTTTTCGATCTTGCCGCCTTCTGCGATTACAGCCAGGTCATAGAGCAGGTGGCTATAATCGGCAAGCGATTCGTCGTCCTGGCTGTTTTCATGGATCTGCCGGATTTTTTCCAATACAGGATGACTGGTGTTTAATTCAAGCACCCGTTTGGATTCCGGTACGGTCTGGCCCGAGGCCTTGAGCAGTTTTTCCATGTATGCGCTCATGTCATAGGTGTCTCCGGACAGGCAGGAGACAGAGTTTCTAAGATGCGATGAAGGTTTGACCGACTTTACCTTGTCATCGAGATGCTGCTGGATTTTTGTAAAAAGGTCGGAGTAGGTTTCGGTCTCCTGTTTTTCTTCTTCCTTGTCGATGTCTAATTCACCTTTTTCCGCGCTTTTAAGCGCCTTGCCCTCAAATTCGGTTACACTTGTGACCACGAACTCGTCGACCGGGTCTGTCATCAAAAGCACTTCGTAGTCGCGGTCCTTTAGGGCTTCTAAGTGCGGACTGTTTAACATGGCGCTCATGTTATCGCCGGTGATGTAGTAGATGTGTTCCTGATCCGGCTTCATGTCGTTTACGTAATCTTTCAAAGAGCGCCACTTGCCCTCGGATTTGGTGGTCTTGTAGCGGATCAGCCGGGTGAGCCGGTCCCTGTTGTCTGCATCCGAGTAAATTCCTTCTTTGAGTACCGCCCCGAATTCATTGTAGAAATTTTCATAAGTTTCTTCATCCATCTGTTCGAGATTTTCCAGGATTTTTTTAACCAGGTTCTTTCTGATGTTTCTGACCAGGGCGTCCTGCTGGAGCATCTCGCGGCTGATATTAAGATTCAGGTCAGGGGCGTCGACTACACCGCGGATAAAGCGCAGGTATTCCGGAAGCAGCTCCCGGCAGTTGTCCATGATAAAGACCCGCCTGCTGTAGAGCTGTACTCCGTGCTGGCGCTCCGGATGATACAGGTCAAACGGTGCATTTGAAGGAATGTAGAGCAGCGCCGTGTATTCGGTAACCCCTTCGAGCTTTATGTGCATGTGGGTAAGGGGCGGGTTCCAGTCGTGGCTGATATGGGAGTAAAAGTCTTTGTATTCTTCCTCTGTGATCTCGTTTTTGTTCTTGGCCCAGATGGCCTTCATGGAGTTTAACGTTTCCTCGCGGACCACTGTTTTTTTCTCAGCGCCTTCCACGGGCTGTCCATTTTCATCTGTTTCCTGTTCTTCGCGCTCGACATCCATGACGACAGGATAGCGCACAAAGTCAGAGTGCCGCTTGACAATGCGCCTGATGGTCCATTCCTCGGTATAATCGTCTTCTTCCCTGACTTTTGGCGAAAGTTTCAGGATCACGTCCGTACCGCGGCCGGGCTTTTCAGTCTCTTCAATGGTATAGGAACCGTCCCCGGCAGATTCCCATTTTGTGGCTGTTTCTTCGCCTGCAGCCCTGGTGACAACTGTAATGCGGTCTGCCACAATAAATGCGCTGTAAAAACCTACGCCGAACTGGCCGATGAGCTCCGGGCTAAGCCCTTCTTCCTTTTTGGATTTTTCAAGGGCTTCCAGAAACGCCGCGGTCCCGCTTCTGGCGATGGTGCCGAGATTATCTTTTACCTCTTCTTTTGTCATGCCGATACCGTTGTCTGAAACGGTCAGGGTCTGGTTTTCTTTGTCCGGGATGATCTTGATTTTTAATTCGGTATCTTTGCCGAGAATATCAGGGTCGGTCTGGGCCTCGAAACTGATCTTATCCAGGGCGTCTGATGAGTTGGATATCAGTTCGCGCAGAAAAATCTCCCTGTTGGAATAAAGGGAATTGATGATAATATTTAACAGTTGTTTGACTTCGGTTTGAAATTCGTAGGTCTCGGTTTTTGGTGTCATAGCCCGCTCCTGTTTTATGTTATGCTGTTTTAAAGTTTATAAAAGGTTTATAAATAAACCGGATATCCGAAGAAATAAATTGTAAAGCAGTTCTTTTTTGATCATATAATGAGGCTTGTTTGCGATTTGTCAACCCATGGTGGAACTATATGAAAATATGCCGGCCGACGCGGCCGACCTTTGCGGCCTGATTCTCAAGGCCTCCGGCATACCTTTCCGGGTCAGGCCGGGCAACCGCGGTTGGGGAATATGGGTGGAAGCCCGGGATTATGAGCGCGCCAGAAATGCCGTGGAGCAATATTTCCGGGAAAACCGCGGGGCTGACACGGCTGCAGGGGAACGGTCCGGCCTCCGGGAGCACGGATATGCGGGCATATGGGCCGCTGTTTTTCTTGCTGTCGTGTATGCGGCCGTGCAGCGCACAGGGGCCGTGCATGCAGTGTGGTCAGATTTCGGTGCATCGGCCTCGAGAATTCTCGACGGAGAGGTCTATCGTGTTGTAACCGCCCTGATGCTGCATGCTGACGCGGTTCATCTTCTGGGAAACATGGCAGGGCTTGCCATTTTTGCAACAGCCGTATGCCAGGTAGCAGGCCGGGGTGCAGGAATGCTGATGATCCTGTTTGCCGGTGCCGCAGGCAACCTGGTAAATGCCTGGGCGTATACATCCGGGCATCTGTCAATCGGGGCTTCCACAGCGGTGTTCGGCGCAATTGGTATTCTTTCCGGATACCAGTTTTTGCGAAGGCGCAAAAATTCCCGGAAAAAGGCGGCGGCCTGGCTGCCCCTTGCCTGCGGGGTGGCGCTGCTGGGTTTTCTGGGCGCCGGCGAACATGTTGATTTGACAGCGCACCTGTTTGGATTTCTGGTTGGCATTTTTACAGGAATCGGATATGGCATGTCGCATAAAACAATCGGGCCCGCCGGCCAGCGGTTTTGCTTCGGAATTGCTGCAGCGGTGCTGGCCGGGTCCTGGGCGGCCGGCATATGGATGAATTATTAAAAGGCGTATCTGAAAGGGGTTTAAATGAAAGCGATTGCAGATCTGCTGTTTGAAGCCAAAATCCTCAAGGATATTCCCAGGGCGGGATTTGCGTTTCTTGGAGCCGGCAGGGAATCGGTAGCCGAGCATTCCTTTGCCGCGGCTTTTATAGGTTTTGTCATGTCAAAACTTGAGCCGCAGGCTGATGCGTACAGGCTGCTTGCCATGTGCCTGCTCCATGATCTGGCCGAAGCCAGAATCGGGGATTTAAATTATGTGCAGAAGAAATACGTAACCGCGGATGAAAAGCAGGCGATTGAAGACGCAACGCAGAATGTGCCTTTCGGTGAAGAGATTTCCGGGCTGATAGACGAGTTTAACCAACAGGAAACAATTGAGGCAAGGCTTGCCCATGATGCGGACCAGCTTGCGTTTATTCTGGATTTAAAATCCATTGCAGACGTGGGCGCACGGAGCCCGGAAAAATGGCTTCCGGTAGTCAGGAATCGGCTGAAAACCGGGCTGGGTGCAAATATTGCCGACGAGATTTCGCAGCGTAAATGGGACGCGTGGTGGATGGACGGCTATTCGGAGTAAAAGCGAGGCAGCAGCGTTGTCTGTCCGGACAGGCGGTTCCCGGAAACGAGAAAATTCTTGAATTTATGCATTCATCCTATTATTGTTATATGTTTGTAAATCAGTGACCTTCCAGAAATTGGGCAAATTAGCCATTTCCGGATGGTCACTAATTAAAAGCTGCGTGCTTACAGTACGGGCCTTCCGTCGGAATAACGGGGGAGAATAGTAAACGCGGGATGTTTTAGATGGAACTTGAACTTGATGAATTCTGCAGATGCCTGGAATTGCCGCCCAGCACCGTGGAGCGCTGGATCCGCCAGGGGCGGATCCCGGTAAAAAGAATCGGGGAGAAATGTCATTTCAGTGATTCTGCGCTTAAAAAATGGGCGGAAGAACACAACCTGCCCTATCATCCGCCGGGAGAAGAGGAAGCCGGGGATAAACAGGCCGAAAAACCTGAAACCCTGTCTGAAGCCATAGGCAGGGGAGGGATCTACTATGATCTGCCCGGTGAAACTGTCGAAGAAGTGCTTAGCGAAGCTGTATCGGCAATGAAGGGCATTGAATCGGAAGAAGACAGAAAGACCCTGTACGAAAGCCTGACGGCCAGGGAAAATATGATGTCAACAGGCATAGGCAACGGGGTTGCCATACCTCACCCGCGCACTCCGCTGACCCAGAGCAATATCGAGCCGCAGATAGCGGTCTGTTTTCTGGAAAAGCCGGTGGATTTCAAGGCAGTTGACAAAAAGCCGGTATATGTACTGTTTGTGCTGGTGGCATCGAATTCAAAGCAGCATCTGCACCTGCTGTCCAGGCTTTCCTACTGCCTGCGCGACAGCAGTTTTTTAAATTTTCTTTCAGGGATTCCTGCCTGGGAAACCCTGGTAAAAAAAATCGTCGAGTTTGAATCCCGGTTAAACGAAGGCTAATAACAAGTGGATTGCAACTCAAATTAAGGGCGCTTTGGCATAAAGACATTGGCATGGCTTTCAAGACTGAAAATCCTGCTTAATCCGTCCAGGTGGATATGGTTTCGCATGGACGACCGCCTGGTGCTGATTGCTTTCGGGGCCGCAGTTGGCATCTGTAGCGGAGTGGCGGCAGTGGCACTGAATCGCGGCCTGATTTTTATGGTCGGGTTTCTGGCGCTTTTCCGGGATAACTGGTGGATATTTGTTATACCCGGCATAGGTATGGCTGCCTCTTCCCTTTTTCTGGAAAAAGTCGTACGGGAGGGTGCCGGCCACGGAGT
>JAIPDS010000097.1 GCA_021737565.1 Desulfobacteraceae bacterium
GAGAAGCCTTTGCCTGCGCCATGCCGATCCCTTCGTGCTCCTGGCCCCGACCCGGCAACGCTTATCCTCTCCAACCGAACAGATGCTGGCCCAGCGCAAGGCCGTCTTCCTGGCGCTGGAAAATGAGATGCCGTTCGACGAGCGAGGCGGCCTTCAGGTACGCAGGACTCCCGACGAATTGTTCGCTCCGCTATACGAGGAAATCCCCGAGCCTGGCTCCGGTGGCATGGTACATTTCCCGACGCCTGATGGAACCGGTTGGACTGATATCAAGATCAAGTTCTGGGACGGACACATGGTTACGGTTTGGGCTGGCAAAGAAAGCGGAAAATTCAGCTATACCGAAATGGGTATGGCAAATAGAAAGAACGGGCGATACTCCAAACAATGGGAACTGCTTCTGGCGTTTGCCAATTCCAGAGGCGAAATTGATTGGAGCAGCCCGTTTGCAACTGACAAGTTAAAGAAACAGAAGCAAGAACTGTCTAGGCGCTTGCGGGCATTTTTCCGTCTCAAAGAGGACCCCATCGAGTGGGTTAAGGGCGAAAAGTGTTATCGCTGCCGGTTCCGAATCCTCCCTGAAGGAGCCGACGAGTATTGAGCATTTCCTGCCGGGAAATCCACATTAATCCCACTTCTCAAATCCTGCGAGGGACTTTTGGTTCGAAAATTCGGGTGCTTTCCCACAACCACAGGCCGTGTTCCCATAACTCCCAATACAGGTCGGTCGGCTTAACTTCCTGATATAACAGGAATTGCCCCACCGGACGAGCTTCAGACTTCGTCCTGAGAAAACAGAGAATCCGGGGTCAAACAGAGAATGAAAGGCTGGAGAATGGTGGAAACGAGGTGGGTGGAGAGGGGTCTGGCGTCGATGTGAAAACCGCCCAAACCCTTTAGAAACAAGGGGAAAAAGAAAACCCGTCACCCCGGAGAATGACCCCAGAGAGACGGGTTTGTCTTTTCTAAATTGGTGGAGGCGGCGGGAGTCGAACCCGCGTCCGGAGACATTCCACAATGGCTTCTACATACTTAGTCTGAATTTTGGATTTCGCAGTTTAAGGCTCCTTCAGACGGGATCCTTAAACCACTATCCTGTTTGAATTTCGCCTGACCGGGAACAGGCATCCCGGATCGGCTATCCTGCTGGTCGACGCCCAGACCGGGTCCGCAGGAAAAAACCCGGAAGGACGGTGGCTGTCTTTAAGCAGCCACAGCGTAGTTATAGTCGTCTGCCTTTGTGTTTAGGCGCCGCCGGTTTTTACGAGCCAGCGGAACTCGGTATGCAACCACTGCTTCCATATCCCCGTCGAAGCCGTTTCGCCCCCTCACGAGAAAAGATTAAGAAGCTTTTATTTGTATCTATATAATAATTAATCCGGGCCTGTTTGTCAAAGCTAAAGGGCGTTTTTTTTGGCGCGGTCCATCTCGCGTTTGATTTCGCGCTCTTTGATGGCTCTGCGCTTGTCGTATTTGCGTTTTCCCTGGGCAAGGGCAAGGGCCACCTTTGCCTTGCCGTCTCTGAAATACACCCTTAACGGAACCAGGGCAAAGCCTTTTTCCTTTATTTTGCCGTAGAGCCTCTTTAGCTCTGATCTGTGCATCAGAAGTTTTCTGGGGCGTTCAGGCTCATGGTTGTCATAATAGGCAAAAGGATAAGGCGCGATGTGCATCTGATAGAGCCATAGCTCGCCGTTTTTAAACTTGCCGTAGGAGTCTTTCAGATTTCCACGTCCCTGGCGAAGGGATTTGACCTCAGTGCCCTTTAGCTCCAGGCCGGCCTCGAATTCATCCAGGATATGGAATTCGTGGCGGGCCTTGCGGTTTTCCGTGACTATTTTTATGTGCTCGCGGTTCATGCGGTTTTCCTGTTGAAGTTTGTTGTTTCCGGCGGCGGAAATAATATTTTATTCAGCGTAAACGTCTTCGTACAGGAGCTCGCCGAACGCATCTGTAATAATCCTTTGCATGTCCGCGGCCGAAGACTGCTGAAGAAGCGTGTCCATAAGTTTTTTGGCGTCTGATACGTTTACTTTGCGTATCATGTTCTTGATCTCCGGAATAGACTGGGGGGCCATGCTGAGCTCTTCTATTCCCAGACCCAGAAGTATGGGGAGGTTGATGGAGTCTGCGGCCATTTCACCGCACATGTAGGTTTTTATACCCTTGTGACGTCCCGCGTCCACCACGTGACGTATCAGGCGGATTACCGCGGGATGCATTGGATCGTAAAGGTGTGCGACTTCACGATTGCCACGGTCTATGGCCAGGGTATACTGCACCAGGTCGTTTGTGCCTATGCTGAAAAAATCAGCAAAATCAGCCAGGATATCGGCTATTACCGCGGCTGACGGGATTTCTATCATGATGCCCAGTTCAATGTCTCTTTTGTATTGCTCGCCTCTGTTGTTAAGTTCTTCGGCTGCCTCATCCATGAGACGTCTTGTTTCCGTGACCTCTTGAACAGAAGATATCATTGGAAGCAGCAGTCGTATGTAGCCGTGGGACGCAGCGCGCATTATTGCGCGCAGCTGGGTTTTGAAAATTTCGGGATTCTTCAGACAGAACCTTATGGCGCGCAGGCCCAGGGCGGGGTTGGCTTCCTGGGGTGTGGGCATGCTTGATACTTCCTTGTCGCCGTTTATGTCCAGGCTACGGATTGTAACGGGCAGGGGCGACATCAGCTCCACTACTTCCCTGTACTGGTCAAACAATTCCTGTTCTTCCGGGAAATCGTCTCTGGACAGATACAGAAATTCTGTCCGGAACAGTCCGATACCGTCTCCTCCGTGGTCTTTTACCGCCACAACCTCCTCGGGCAGTTCAATGTTGCCCATTACCCGGAAAAATTCGCCGTCCGCCGATGTTGCCGGCAAATCCCCCCGGCGGATCACTTCCTTTTTATGGGCTTCGTACCTTCTTGAAAGCTCCTCGTAGCGAAGAAGGGTTTCTTCGGCAGGATTGACAATTACTATTCCTTCATTGCCGTCAACTATAATCAGGTCCTCGTTGTTTATAAGGGCGGTGGCCCTTTCAAGGCCGAGAACAGCGGGGATTTCGAGGGTTCTTGCAATGATGCTCGTATGGGAGGTTTTGCCGCCCCTGTCCGTGATAAAGCCCATTACCCGGTCGAGCTTAATCTGGCTTGTCTCGGCAGGGGAAAGGTTGTTTGCCACAAGTATGACCCGTTTACTTATGCCCTGGATGTTGACATCATCTGTGCCCATAAGGCACCGCAAAATGCGGTCTGTGACATGCTCGATGTCGGCGGCTCTTGCCTGCAGATATGGGTCGGAGATGTTTCTGAAAACCGATTTGGCCGTGGCAGAGGCCCTTTTCAGGGCCCATTCAGCGTTTATCCGCTCGTTTTCTATCAGCTCTATGGTTTTGCCGTAGAGCATCTTGTCCTTGTGGAGCAGAAGGTGTGTCTCCAGGATATAGGCGTGCTGCCGGAGATCTTCCGGGATGTCCTCGATGATTCCGGTAAGCTCTTTTCTGGCTTTATTTACCGCCTGCTTGAAACGGTTGATTTCCTTTTCAATGTTATCTATGTCAATATAATATCGCTCGACAACATCAACCCCTTCGCGGTCAACCAGGTAGGCCTTGCCGATGCAAATTCCCTGCGATCCGCTGATGCCGCGCAGCACTATTTCTTCTGTCTGTTGCTGTGTCATGTATCGGTTAATTACTCCTTGAACCCGGTTTCAAACAGGGCGGAAATTTTTTCGAGTATTTCCGTGTCTGAAGGATTTTCTATTCTAAGGGTGATCCGGGAGTCTCTGGCTCCGGAAAGCGAGAGGATATCTATGATGCTGGTGGCATCCACCTCTTCACCGTTTTTTATCAACCATACGCCGGATTCTGCCCGCATCGCCAGCTTGGCAATCATTGCCGCGGGCCTGGCGTGCAGGCCGAGTTCATTGATAACGGTGACCTCTTTTGTCAAATCCTTTTTCAAACGCTCCATTTTATTCATAATTTATTAATATAACTTTAAAATTTTACACGTCAAATAACTTTGTGTCAACTAAATGTTGCAGACATCTCAAGCATAAACAATTGACAAGGCGGCATGGGATTGCTATTGAACCCAAATGTTTAAAACTGATAAGGGAGAATCCATGGAAAAGCAGCACATGGTGGAAGAGATCAAGCTGAGCGAGTCTTGGCGCCTGTTTAAGATAATGGGGGAGTTCGTGGACGGCGTAGAGGCGCTCTATAACCTTGGCCCTGCGGTAAGTATTTTCGGCTCCGCGCGCATGACAGAGGACAACCCGTATTACGAAAAAGCAGTAAAGCTTGCGGGCATGCTCGCGCAAAACGGTTTTGCCGTGATCACCGGCGGCGGGGGCGGTATCATGGAGGCGGCAAACAGGGGCGCGGCCGGGGTGAACGGAAATTCAGTGGGGCTGAACATCAAGCTTCCAAAAGAGCAGAAGCCCAATGAATATGCCAATATACAGGTGGAATTCAAATACTTTTTCGTGCGCAAGGTCATGTTTGTCAAGTACGCCAACGCTTATATCATTATGCCCGGAGGCTTCGGAACCCTGGATGAACTGTTTGAAGCAGTCACCCTTATCCAGACAGACCGCATAACGCCTCTTCCCGTGATCCTTTTTGGCAAGGACTACTGGGCCGGGCTGGTGGACTGGATCAAAAGCCGGCTTATTGAAGACCGGATGATCTCACCTGAAGACATGGATATTATTCACGTAACAGAAAGCCCGGAGGAGATTCTGCAGATAGTCAGAAAAGCTTCGGGCGGGTAATCGGCTTTCGCTATGAATACCGATCACAGGCTATTTTTTGCTGACAGCCGTTCAATGCAGGATCTGGCCGACCAGAGCATTGACCTGGCGGTCACCTCGCCGCCGTATCCCATGATAGAGATGTGGGACGGCGTTTTTTCGCGCCTGGACGATAAAGCAGCAGGATGCCTGGAAAAGGGCAGGGGGTGGGAGGCATACGAACGTATGCATTCGGTTCTCGACTCTGTGTGGCAGGAGGTCTGCAGGGTGCTAAAGCCCGGGGGTTTTGCCTGCATAAACATAGGCGATGCAGTCAGAAAGATCGGTGACTCCTTTTTCCTTTACCCGAATCATTCCAGGATAATCCAGTGCTTTGTCCAAAACGGGCTTTCCCCTCTTCCCGCGGTAATCTGGCGCAAGCAGACCAATGCACCAAACAAGTTCATGGGATCGGGCATGCTGCCTGCAGGAGCCTATGTTACCCTTGAGCATGAATACATACTGATTTTCAGAAAAGGTGAAAAACGGGAGTTTTCAACACAGCAGGAGCGTTTTAACAGGCAGCACAGCGCCATTTTCTGGGAGGAGCGCAACCAATGGTATTCCGATGTATGGTTTGACTTAAAAGGCGCCAGGCAGCAGCTTGCAGATGAAAAGGTCCGCAGGCGAAGCGGAGCGTATCCGTTTGATCTGCCTTACCGCCTTATCAACATGTATTCGGTCATGGGCGATACCGTGCTTGATCCTTTTGCAGGCATATGCACCACAATGTTTGCTGCAATGGCAGCGGGCAGAAACAGCGTTATGGTGGAAATCGAGCCTGATTTCCTGCCGGGGGTCAGGGACAGATCACGCGTTATAGCCGAATTTTCCAACAGGATTATAGATGAGCGAATCAGGCGGCATCTGGATTTTGTAAAACAGCGCGAGCAGGAGGGCAGGCCCCTTAAGCACGTAAACGAAAACTACGGATTCCCGGTTATGACAAAGCAGGAAGTCCGGCTCAAGCTCCTCCCTTTAAGCAGGGTCAGCAGCCCGGAAAAGGATCGTTTTGTAGTGGACTACGGGCGGCCGGCAGTGCCGGAAACCCCTGTCCAGCAATTCCTGTTCGAAAACGAGAGCCGATGAATACTGTATTTTTTGCTATTGTTGCAGTTGCATTCCTTTTTGCGGGCTTGCGGCAGCTTGCCGGAGGCCCTTACCCGGAACAGAGTGCACCCATTGAAGAGGTGTCAAGGGCTATTGTGGAGTCTGCCGGCGGGGCGGTGGAGCTTGCCATAGGGCTGATAGGCGTTATGACACTTTTTCTGGGCTTAATGAAGGTGGCGGAAAAAGGCGGGCTTTTAAATGTTATTTCCCGGCTTCTGCGGCCTTTGATGATAAGGCTTTTCCCGGAGATTCCCCCGGATCATCCGGCCATGGGCGCCATAATTCTTAATATGTCGGCAAACGCCCTCGGGCTGGGAAATGCCGCAACACCGTTCGGCATAAGGGCCATGCAGGAGCTTGACAAGTTAAATACCCGCAAGGGCACGGCCACAAACGCCATGGCATTGTTTCTTGCAATAAACACTTCTAGCATAACCCTTCTGCCCACAGGCGTGATAGCCCTGCGGGCATCCGCGGGTTCGGCAGACCCTGCGGGAATCCTTCCCACCACGCTTTTTGCGACCATGTGCTCGACGGCCGTGGGAATCCTGGCAGCCAGACTTTATCAGAGGTTTTCGTCTGTTGGGCCGGACGAGGGGGCACCGCTTCCGCCCGCAGAAACCGATGATCAATACAGCACAGCAGATGATCCCGGGCAGACCGGCGAGCAGGAGGAAGTTTCCGCTGATGCCTCTGAAGGCTATCCCATGTGGGTCAGCCTGAGCGCGCTTTTTGGCGTGCTCATTATTATTCCTCTTGCGGTGATTTACGGCGAGGTTATTTCACCGTGGATCATACCCGGCCTTGTGGTGGGATTTCTTGCATACGGCCTGATACGCAGGGTGAGGGTCTACGAAGTGTTTGTTGAAGGTGCAAAAGAGGGTTTCCAGGTGGCGGTCAGGATAATACCCTATCTTGTAGCAATCCTTGTGGCCGTGGGTATGTTCAGGGCCTCTGGCGCGCTTGAGACCATGGTGGGACTGCTCGGGCCGTGGACCTCCAGTATAGGCCTTCCGGCAGATGCCCTGCCCATGGCAATTTTAAGGCCGCTTTCAGGTTCGGGCGCATACGGTGTTCTTGCCTCAATTATAAACGATCCCTCCATAGGACCGGACAGCTACGTGGGCTACCTGGTAAGCACGCTTCAGGGCTCCACAGAGACCACCTTTTACGTGCTGGCGGTTTATTTCGGGGCAGTGCAGGTGCGCCGCATCCGCCATACAATGGCCGCAGCCCTTACCGCCGATGTCGCGGGCATTATGTTTGCCGTGCTGGCCTGCACAATGTTTCTAAGTTAGCAACCTGTCAAATTTGACGGCAAAGTAAAAAGTCCAATATCGGCGTTACGCGCAATTTCTCAGAATTTCACGTACGGCTAAGTACGCTGCATTCTTCGAAATTACGCAAGCCTTGATCTTGAACTTTTTACGGCGCCATCTAAAATCAGACTTTTTACAAAACTATCAAATTTAATGCTTGCCGTATTTTTCGAATTTTTCGTTAGTCTTGCCTTGGTATACTCGGCACGCCGAGTGTGTCCTCGACCTGGTCCCTAAGCCTGTCTTCGTTGAACATCTCGTCTTTGAGCTGCTCCTTGAGCTGATCACCCTGTTCTTCATCAGGGTCTTCCCATTCTCCTTCTCTGTCGGGATACATTTCTTGTTCCATTTCCTGTTCCATTTTTCGTTCCATTTCCTGTTCCATTGCCTCATTTGCTTTATCTCTCACTGCGCCAGATACTGCATCAGACAGGGAAGGCCTTTGAGCTATCTTATCAGAGGCTTGATCAGCTCCGGTAATTTTTATGATATCCATGCTCTGATTTTTCCCTTTGTCCCGGGCAAATGCCGGACCCGCGGAAACCATTGCCGCAAGCAGCAGGCAGATCATAAACACATCTATATTTTTTTTCATTTTACCCCCCTTTGTTTTTAGCAAACCCTGGTCATATTTTTAAAGCTGTTTTCGGCAAAATACGCAAACAGGAAGGGGTTGAAAAACGGCTTATGCAAAATACGATTAACAGCAGCCGGGACCGCAGGAAGGCCCTTCCTTGTTGCCTGTTTCCACGACGCAGCAACAACCGTCGCCGCTGCGGCCCATAGCTGAGTTGATAATCGCGGCCGCACATCCCACTCCTGCCTCGACTGTCAGTGCCGCTGTAGGGCAGTTCTGCGCGCATGCACCGCATTCCATGCAGGCGTCCCTGTCGACAATTTCTGCTTTTCCGTTTTCCAGGGCGAGGACGCCCTGGGGGCATACTTCCGTGCACATGCCGCAGCCTGCGCACAACTCGGGCTCAAGGGCAAGCGTTGTTGTGTTTTTAAGGTAGGTCAGCATTTTACCAGATCCTTTATAATTTCAGGCTAAAAGCCCGAAATTCAAGCTCCGGGCATCTCGTGATTCATGTTCAAAATAACACTTTATGCGCAAAATTCAAGCACAATGCAAATCATGTCAATAGCATTTAGAAATGTCCGGTTTTCATAGCAAGTGAAATGTCCGGTTGATTAAAAATTGTTTCTTGCGCCATAGCCTACTTGTATAATAAATTTATTCTGCCTGCTCGGAGGATAGGGCTACACTGGGGAG
>JAIPDS010000098.1 GCA_021737565.1 Desulfobacteraceae bacterium
TGATACAGTTTGTTAAATCGATTTACTTCTGGTTTCTCCATGGTATACTCCTTTTTTATAAGTGCCCGGAATTGAGCACATAATCGGAGTATACACTATTTTTGTTTTTTCTGCCGCGATAGCGGCTTCGTTCAACAAGTTATTGTGTGGTTCTGTATATCCTCCAAGTTTTTTATAGGTTGACAGTGCTATTGAAGTCAAGTACTAATTTTCTAACTGGATAACATCATTATTTTTATATTATCAGGTTTTGATATCATGCTGAAAGTTCCTCCGGCAGTAATGCAAAAATTTGACTGGCTGTTGGTCAAGAGTGATATACTGCCCGGAGAATATCCGGCCTACCGCAAATGGTTACGATTTTATCTGGATTTTTGTAAAAAATACCAGCATGGCTATGCTGATCCGGCAAGCTTTTCTTTATTTGTTGAAAAGCTGAAAAGCAAAAACCAGGATTCTTTTCAGCTGGAGCAGGCCAGGGCGGCAGTTGGTTTATATTATTCAGGGCTTGGAAAAAATGAACCGGATAATCCGACAGTACCTGATGCCGGGCAGGCCGTGCCTGAGGTCGAAGAAGAGAAAGGAGCGTATGCTGCCGGGAGAAAAAAAACCGGATGGGACCTTTCGATTGAAACCCTGGCAAATGAAATCAAAGTCCGGCATTACTCAAAGAAGACGCTGAAGTCGTATACCCTGTGGGCTGAGAAACTTCGGTATTTCGTTAAAGATAAAGAACCGGAGGCGCTTGATGCTGAGGATGTGAAGGCGTTTTTAACATTTCTTGCGGTCAAGAAAAAGGTGTCTGCATCCTCCCAGAATCAGGCCTTTAATGCGTTGTTGTTTTATTTCCGGCAGGTATTGAAAAAAGAATTCGGCCAAATTGACGGTGTGGTCAGGGCCAAAAGGAAACCTTATATTCCTGTTGTTCTTTCCAGGCAAGAGATTGACCGGGTGACGGTAAACCTTGGGTATCCTTACCATCTTATCGTAAAACTGTTATATGGGTGTGGCCTTAGATTGTCCGAGTGCATGAAGCTTCGCGTCCATAATTTTAATTTTGATCAGGGCATCTTAACTATACATGACGGTAAGGGTAAAAAAGACAGGGCATTGCCGCTGCCACAGGTAATACGGGATGATCTGGAAAATCAGCTTTACCAGGTGACCCGGCAGCATGAAGCAGACTTGAAAGCAGGTTATGCCGGTGTGTTTATGCCTGACCGGCTGGAGGTAAAATACAAAAATGCGCCCAAAGAGCTGATCTGGCAGTGGTTTTTCCCTGCCAAGGAGTTGACTTTTGTGGCGGATGCCAATGAATACCGGCGTTATCACCTGCATGAAACCCATGTCCAGAAGGCCATCCGGCGGGCGGTTCAAAAATCAAGAATCCCTAAACGGGCCACGGCCCATACTTTCCGTCACAGTTTTGCCAGTCACTTACTTGCGGCCAATTACGACATTAGAACCATCCAGGAACTGCTGGGGCACAGCGATGTGAAAACCACGATGATTTATACACATACCATCAAATCCAAGACCATCAAAGAATCGAAAAGCCCGCTGGATTTATAAGGAGAACGATAAACGATTAATTTCTGAGGAGGTGCCAGTATGAAGATGCTTGAAAAACAGTTAATAATAACCCGTCATTTACCTAATTCAGAAATTTTTTTGTAAAAAAATATTTATTTCGCGCAAATTTTGTTTTAAAATAAAAAAACAATTAAAAATCGAGAAATTATATTCTATTGAGGTTGGAAAACAAAAGCTGCAGCCGATTGT
The DNA here is from genome assembly GCA_021737565.1 of Desulfobacteraceae bacterium. Classification (GTDB taxonomy): domain Bacteria; phylum Desulfobacterota; class Desulfobacteria; order Desulfobacterales; family Desulfosalsimonadaceae; genus Desulfosalsimonas. Next base: position 1,783 of record JAIPDS010000098.1, read on the forward strand.
TCCGTAAATTATGAGATGCTCTTTAAGGGTTGGAAATAAGGTTGGAAAAAGAAAGGAGTTATGAATTGTTACTTTCATAACCCCTTGAAATTAATGGCGGGAGCGACGAGACTCGAACTCGCGACCTCCGGCGTGACAGGCCGGCGCTCTAACCAAACTGAGCTACGCCCCCGTTATACGGCTGTTTTTAAGAAGATGGTGGGCGGAACAGGGCTCGAACCTGTGACCTACGGCTTGTAAGGCCGTCGCTCTCCCAACTGAGCTACCCGCCCCAGCCCTTGTTTACACCCTGTTGGCCGGAACTATTATTACGGCCAACAGGGTGTAGTATGTAGCAGGCAACATATGCGGTGTCAAGATAAAAACACAGCTCTTGTTTTTTTAGAGATCGGCAATTGCCGGCCTTCCGGTGTCACCGGGCTTGCCTGAATCATGGGTCGGCAGGCTGTCAAACGAATCCTCGCTTTCTGGCTGCCTGTAAAGGGAACCGCCTTCTTGTACAACAATTGCCTTGTCTATGGCCTCATCCATGTGCTCAACGGGCAGGATCTCCATTTGCCGCATAATTGTGTTCGGAATTTCTTTTAGATCCTTTTCGTTTTCTCCCGGGATAATAACCCTGTGGATGCCCGAGCGGTGAGCAGCAAGTATTTTTTCCTTGAGTCCGCCCACGGGCAGCACCCGTCCCCTTAGGGTGATCTCGCCCGTCATGGCTGTATCGCGCCGCACCGGCAGCTTGGCAAGCGCCGAGATGATCGAGGTGCACATGGCGGTTCCGGCCGAGGGACCGTCCTTGGGTGTTGCGCCTTCGGGCACATGTATATGTATATCGAATTTTTCATAGAACTTGGGATCTATGTTAAACTGCCATGAACGGGAGCGCACGTAGCTGATCGCGGCCCGGGCGGATTCCTTCATTACGTCGCCGAGTTTTCCGGTCACGCTGAATTCGCCCTTGCCCGGCATTATGGCGCTTTCCACGTAAAGCAGTTCGCCTCCGAACTGGGTCCAGGCCAGACCTGTTACAATTCCGATAAGATCCCTTTCCTCCATCTGGCTGCGCCTGTACTGGATCGGGCCGAGGAATTTCTCCACTGACCGGGAATTTACCCGCACCACCTTTTCCTGGCCGGATTTTGCAACCCTGCGGGCGATTTTCCTGCATATTGACGCAATTGAGCGTTCCAGGTTTCGCACCCCGGCCTCCCGGGTGTAATTGCGGATGGTGGTATAGACGGCGTTTTTGGAAAAACGCACCTTTTCCACATCCAGGCCGTTTAACCGGATCTGCTTGGGCACCAGGAACAGGTCTGCGATATTGTATTTTTCGTATTCCGTGTATCCCGGCAGGCGTATGATTTCCATGCGATCCTGGAGCGGCGCCGGGATATCGGGCAGGGTGTTTGCGGTTGTTATAAACAGGATATCCGACAAGTCATAGTCAAGATCCAGGTAATGGTCGTTAAACGCGAAATTCTGCTCCGGGTCGAGCACTTCGAGCAGGGCCGCCGAGGGGTCTCCGCGGAAGTCCATACTCATTTTGTCAACCTCGTCAAGGCAGAAAACAGGGTTGTTGACCCCGGTCTTGCGAAGACACTGGATTATTTTGCCCGGCATGGCGCCGATATAGGTTCGCCTGTGCCCCCTGATTTCAGCTTCGTCGCGAACCCCGCCAAGAGACTGGCGCACAAACTCCCGGCCGGTAGCCCTTGCCACCGACCTGGCAAGCGATGTCTTGCCCACTCCCGGAGGTCCAACCAGGCACAGGATCGGGCCCCGGATTTTTTTTACCAGGGTCTGGACCGCCAGGTACTCCAATATCCTTTCCTTGGGGCGTTCCAGGCCGTAGTGGTCCTCGTCGAGTATTTTTTCCGCCTCGTCGATGTCTTCGGAGACCTCGCTTTTCTCATACCACGGAAGGCTTAGTATCCAGTCTATGTAGTTTCTGGTTACCGTGGCCTCGGCAGACATCGGGGTCATTTTCTTGAGCTTTGCAAACTCGTGGTGGACCTTTTCCGCCGCCTCCTTGGGCAGCTCCTTGTTTTCTATTCTTTCTTCGAGCTCCTTTAGCTCGTCATCCTCGCTTTCATCTTCGCCCATCTCCTTTTTGATGGCCCGGATCTGCTCATTTAAGTAGTAGTTTTTCTGGCTCTGCTCCATCTGCTTCTTGATCCGGTTCTTAATCTTCTGGTCGGTCTTTAAGATGACGGTTTCCTGGTTGATCAGCTCTATCAGATGGGTCAGCCGCTCGGTCAGGGAATCGGTTTCAAGAAGCTTCTGGTTATCGGCGGCCTTAAAGGAGAATTGGGAGGCCGCGGTATAAAGAAGCTGCACCGGTTCTGTAATGTTTGAGACGTTTTCAACCGTATCCTTGGAGATGTTTTTGTTCTGCTCTGCATACTCCTTGAAGGCATCAACTATATTGCGGATGTAGGCTTCCTTCTCGGATGCATCTATTTCAGGCTCTTCAAGGATTTCAAGCTTTACCCTAAAGAAGCTTTCATCCGGCTCAAACTCCGTGATCCTGGCCCGGTGTTTTCCCTCGACCACGGTTTTAACGGTGCCGTCGGGCAGCCGCAGCATCTGTAGCACCTTGGCCACGGTACCGATACGGTTTATATCCTTTTGTTTCGGATGGTCCTCTCCGGGATTGGCCTGGGTGGCCAGAAAGATATACTTGTCTTCCGTGTTCATGGCCTCTGACAGGGCGCTGATGGATTTTGCCCTGCCAACGAAAAGAGGAGAGACCATATAAGGAAAAACAACTATGTCTCGAAGCGGCAAAAGCGGCAGCACCGTCTCATTGCCGCCTGATTCGTTATTCTGTTTGAATATTTTGGGTTTGTTTATCATATGCACTCTGGCTTAGTTTTTTTGTTTTTTTGCAAGAGCCGGTTATGCCTGTTTTTTTGACTGCTGCTCATAGAGCAGTATCGGCTCTTCTTTGTTTAAAACGACTTCCTCGCCGACAACGCACTCCTTGACGCCGGGAATGGAGGGCAGCTTGTACATTATATCCAGCATGGTGGATTCGAGTATGGCCCTTAAGCCCCTGGCGCCGGCATTGCGCTTCATGCTTTCCCTTGCAATGGCCGCAAGTGCACTGTCGGTAAATCTGAGGTTTACTTCCTCGAGTTCAAACAGTTTCTTGAACTGCTTTATTAACGCGTTTTTCGGCTCGGTCAGTATCTTGATCAGGGCGTTTTCGTCCAGATCCTCCAGGGTGGCCACAATCGGGAGCCGTCCCACGAATTCGGGGATCAGGCCGAATTTTATCAGGTCTTCGGTCTCCACCGTCTTTAGGAGATCGCTTTGCGAGCGGTTCCGGTGGCTGACTATGTTGGCTCCGAATCCCATCATGTGCGAGCCGAGCCTTTTCTCTATGATCTTGTCAAGGCCGGTAAATGTCCCGCCGCAGATAAACAGGATGTTGCTGGTGTCCACCTTGACAAAATCCTGCTGGGGGTGTTTGCGCCCGCCCTTGGGCGGCACGCTTGCCAGCGTTCCTTCTATAATCTTGAGCAGGGCCTGCTGGACACCCTCGCCCGAGACATCCCGGGTAATCGAGGGGTTATCAGACATCATGGCGATTTTGTCTATTTCGTCTATATAGACGATACCCCTCTGGGCCTTTTCCACGTCATAGTCCGCGTTTTGAAGCAGCGCCAGGATTATGTTTTCCACGTCCTCGCCCACATAGCCTGCCTCGGTCAGGCTTGTGGCGTCTGCTATGGTAAACGGAACATTTAAAAACCTTGCAAGTGTCTGGGCAAGAAGCGTCTTGCCGCAGCCGGTGGGGCCGATTAGCATAATGTTGCTTTTGTGCAGCTCCACGTCGTCGGTCGTCATTTTGGAATCCAGGCGCTTGTAATGGTTGTGAACCGCAACAGAAAGCACCTTTTTTGCGAGATCCTGCTGGATTACGTATTCGTCGAGCTGCTGCTTTATGTCCTGGGGTGCAAGAACGCGGTCTGTGGTTTCTGTTTCCTTAATGTTTTCTTCTTCAATAATTTCGCTGCAGAGCTGGATGCACTCGTCGCAAATATATACCGCAGGTCCGGCGATCAGCTTTTTGACCTCCTGCTGGTTTTTTCCGCAGAACGAGCAGAAGAGGTTGTCGTTTCCTTCTCCGCCCTGGCCCTGATATGATGCCATATTATAGCCTCCTTAATCGCTTATGTCTTCGAGATCGTTCCTGTTTGTAATAACGTTGTCAACGATCCCGTATTCCGCCGCTTCGTTGCCGGACATGAAAAAGTCGCGGTCGGTGTCTTTTTCTATCCTGGCAAGCTCCTGGCCAGTGTGATAGGCAAGGATGTCGTTTAGCCTGGCGCGCAGGCGGATTATTTCCTCGGCCTGGATTTTTATATCCGCTGCCTGTCCCTGCACGCCTCCCAGGGGTTGATGAATAAGTATCCTGGAGTTGGGCAGGCAGTAGCGTTTGCCATGCGCACCCGCGGCCAGCAGCAGAGCCCCCATTGAAGAAGCCTGGCCTATGCATACAGTGGCAATATCGGGCTTTATGTACTGCATTGTATCATATACCGCCAGGCCGGCCGTCACAGAGCCCCCGGGGGAGTTGATATAAAAGTTTATATCTTTGTCCGGGTCTTCGGATTCGAGAAACAGCAGTTGGGCGATGAGCAGGTTTGCGATCTCATCGGAGACCGGGGTGCCGAGAAATACTATTCGATCCTTTAAAAGCCGGGAGTATATATCGTATGCCCGTTCGCCCTTGCTGGTTTGTTCAATTACCATTGGTATCAGTGTCAATTTTTCAACCTCCTTGACCGGATGGAAACCCTGCGTCAGCTTTTGGGTTTATATCGGTTTTATATCTGTTTATTTATCTTGTTCCTGGTCCGCGGTTTCACCTTCATCAGCATTGCTTTCTGTTTCAGGCTCAACTTCTTCTGTCTCTGCATGATTAATTATAAGATCGATAGCCTTTTTTTCAAGTAGGGCATGCTTGAATCCTTCGTGTTTCTCCGGATTCTGCCTGTAATAGGACTTGATCATGTCGTTTGACTGGCCGGTGGCTTCGGCGATTTTCTCGTATTCGGCCTCCAGTTCTTCAGTAGGGATTTCAAGCTGTTCCTGTTCTATTATTTTGCTCAGCAAAAGGTGTCTGTGAACCTGCTGTTCGGCAAGACCCCTGTACTGTTGTTCCATATGTTCGCGGGTTATGCCGAGCTGCTCCATTGAAACCCCGCTTTGTGCGAATTTCATTTCCGCGTCCCGGATGATTTCATCCATTTCATATTTTACCATAACTTCGGGTATTTCAAAATCATTTGTAAGCAGTTGTTCAAATATCTGTTCCTGGAGTTCCTGATTTGTCCGGCTTTCATAACCCTGCTCCAGGTTTTTGCGGATTTCGGCCCTGAGGTCCTCAAGTGTTTCAAATTCCCCGAAGTTCTTGGCAAAATCGTCATCTACTGGCGGCAGTACCTGTTCGCGAAGCTCCTTTAGCGTTATTTTGAACTCCACTTCCCGGCCTGCGAGCTGTTGGTCCTTGTAATCTTCAGGAAATTCTACAGTAACGGTTTTTTCCTCGCCCGGGGTCATGCCGATGACCGCGTTGTCAAATTCTTCCGGAAAACCGGATGAGCCTAGCTGGAAGGCCGAGTTTTCGGTAAAAGGGGTCGCGTCAGACGGCTGGCCGTCTATAAACCCCTCGTAATCGACTGTAACGTATTCCTTGTCCTGAGCCGGCCGCGGAGGATCAATGGGTTTGTATTCAGCCAGGTGCTGGCGCAGCCTGTCCATCTGCGTGTCTATCTCGGCCTCTTCCACGGTGTAGACGGTCTTTTTAAGCTTCAGCCCTTTGAATTCCACTTCGGGCAGTTCAGGCTTCAACTCCACGGTGGCTGCGTATTTGTATGAGCTTTCCGGGTCCAGCTCCGGGGCATCAAAGTCTGTTGTTTCAAGTACGGTGAGATCGGCCTCCTTGATTGCATCCGGAAAAGAGTCCTGCACAAGGGAATTTACCACGTCGGCATGCACGTCTTTTTTAAAGTGCCGCTCCAGCACCGGGCGCGGGGTTTTGCCCGGCCGGTATCCTTTTATCTTGGCGGTTTTCTTGAGCTGCTTGTATGCTTCGTCTAGTTTGCTGGTGACCTGTTCTTTCGGAATTTCAACATGAACCTTTTTTTTGACATCGCTTACATCTTCGACTTTTACATCCATGACGTTCCTTTCCAGTATGTTCTTTAATTAAGCGCCCGCCTGCCTTACTGGTCGCGGGCGAAAGATTTCAGAATGGTGCGAGAGGGGAGACTCGAACTCCCACTCTTTTTCAAGAGCTGGATCCTAAGTCCAGTGCGTCTACCAGTTCCGCCACTCTCGCATATATTTTCTCTTTATTTCCTGTTATAATTTCGTTACAGAATTGATGGCTTCGTAAAAAGTCCAATATCTGCGTTGCGCTGCATCCCTGCGGAATTTCACGTACGGTTAAGTACGCTGCATTCCTCGGGATTTGCGCGCCTTGATCTTGAACTTTTTACTTTGCCATCTCAAAATTGACTTTTTACGAAATCGTCAGA
>JAIPDS010000099.1 GCA_021737565.1 Desulfobacteraceae bacterium
TTTGACTGGCTTCCTTTCTTTTTCTTTGTGTTGTTGGGTGCAAACAAAGTATCAAAGAAAGTGAAGCCAGTCAATACTAATAATAATTTCAGAGTGTTATATTTTAAAGTTTTTCACCTATCAACCCCGAAAGTTGAGTTAATTTACGTGCGGACATAAAAATGCTATAAAGATAAAGTTTAATTTTAAGGAAAGAAAGAGGTTCACGGATGACCGATAAAAATGACAAGCTTAATCTCTGGGTTACCGAAACTCACAAGGATATAGTTTCCATGGGCTTCAGGGCGGAAGAAACACTTTTTTCCAAAATTAGTGAATACCAGCAAGTAGATGTGATAAAGACTGCCGGACACGGGGGGATGCTGCTAAACGACGGTATTGTAATGGTCTCGGAGCGTGACGAGTTTGTCTACCACGAAATGATAGCCCACGTGCCGCTGTTTACCCTTGCAGGGCCCGAACGGGTGCTTATTATAGGAGGAGGCGACGGCGGCACCGCCAGGGAAGTGCTGCGGCACATGACAGTAAAAAGGGTAGTAATGGTGGAAATCGATGCCGTGGTGGTTGAAGCCTGTAAAAAACACCTTCCCTCCATGAGCGGCTCACTGGACGATCCCCGCCTGGAGCTTTTGATAGAAGACGGGGTAAAATTTGCCGAAAAATGCAATGAAACCTTTGACGCGGTGCTAATTGACTCCACAGACCCCATAGGACCGGCCCAGCCACTGTTTGACAAGGAATTTTACGAAAATATCTCGGGCCTTCTCTCAGATAACGGGATCATGATCTCGCAATCCGAATCCCCCTTCTACGACCCGGAGATCCAGCGCTCCATGTTTTCAAACCAGAGGCCTTTTTTTAAAAAAGTTCACATTTACACCTTTTCCACCCTCACCTACCCGGGAGGGCTGTGGAGCTTTGGATTCGCATCAAAGGGGCCTTGCCCCATAAAAGATTTTGATCCCGGACGGGTAAAGGATTCAAAACTTGAAACGAGGTACTACAATCCGGATGTCCACAGGGCTTCGTTTGCCCTTCCCGAATTTATAAAAAATGACCTGGCCGGACTCATAGACCCGGTCCCCTTTTAAAACCCTGCAGAAGACCTTTTAACGCAAAATAAGATGCGGAGGCTGCAATGAGCATCAATATTGTCAAAAAAATAGACGACCTTGTAAAGGTAAACACGGCTTTGATAAGTGTCTCGGACAAAACCGGCCTGGAAGAGTTTGTGCCCGGCCTGGTAAAAGCAAACCCCAAAATCAGAATCCTTTCAACAGGGGGCACCTATAAGCAGATAGAAAAAATCCTGGGCAAAAAAGCAGAAAAAGTGCTCATGCCGGTATCAGAATACACCGGCCAGCCGGAAACCCAGGGCGGGCTGGTCAAAACTCTTGATTTTAAAATATATCTCGGCCTGCTCACAGAAACCCACAACCCTGACCATCAAAAAGATCTGAGGCGCACGGATGCCAGACCCGTAGACATGGTTGTGGTAAACCTCTATCCTTTTCAGCAGACCATAGAGGCCCCGGACGCAACACCGGAAAAGGCACGCGGAAACATAGACATCGGCGGACCGTGCATGATACGCGCTGCCGCCAAAAACTTTATAAGGGTGGCCCCGGTGGTAGACCCCAGGGATTATCCCGAAATCCTGGAAGAACTTCAATCCGTGGAGTGCATGACCACCCTGGAGACCAGGATAAAACTTGCAAAAAAGGCGTTCTCCCACACCGCCGCATATGATCAGGCAATTGCCAATTATCTACGGGAAACCTCGTTTAACGATATCCAGAGTGCATACGAGGAAATTTTGTAGATCCGAAACCGAAACACGAAATCCGAAACAATCAGGGAGTAAGCCGATATGGCAGATGATCTGAAGAAAATGTATAAAACCGTGATGGATGATCACTTTTCGCCGCGCATGGAGATTTCATTCGTGGACGGAGAAAAACGCCAGACGCTGTTTTACGAAAAGGTGGACTGGGTGATAGAAGGGGTGAGAAAGGGTCTTCGCTACGGAGAAAATCCCGGCCAGGAAGCGGCCCTTTACAGACTGGCAAACGGCAACCTGGTCCTCGGCGAAACCCGCTCCATAGAACCGGGCCGGTATTTGGCCTCTGACATAGAACTTCTGCAGTCAGGCAAGCATCCCGGCAAGACAAACCTGACCGATGCCGACAATGCCTTAAATATCCTGCGCTACTTTACCGACAAACCCTGCGCCGTAATAGTAAAGCACAACAACCCCTGCGGCGCCGCCATATCGGATACGCTTTCAGATGCATACAAGAAGGCCTACATGGCCGACCGCGTGGCGGCATTCGGCGGCTGCATAGCCGTAAACCGGGCCCTTGACAAGGAAACTGCCGAAGCCGTGGCAGAACAGTATGCAGAAGTGGTAGTGGCCCCTGAATATGAAGACGGTGTCACGGATATCCTGGCAAAACGCAGGAACCTCAGAGTAATAAAGATCGAAAACATGGCGCGGCTCCAGTCTTTTGCAGGCCAAAGAGTGGTGGACTTTAAGAGCCTTATTGACGGAGGGATAATAACCCAATGGTCCTTTGTGCCCGAGGCCCGCGCTGAATCAGACTTCAGGCTTGCCGAATGCGAATACAAGGGTAAAACCTACAGGATCAACAGACAGCCCACCAAACAGGAGCTTGCAGACATCCGGTTTGGCTGGCTGCTTGAATCGGGGGTTACCTCCAACTCGGTGCTGTATGTGAAAAACGGGGTATCAGTCGGCATAGGCACCGGAGAGCAGGACCGGGTGGGGGTTGCTGAAATAGCAAGGGACAAGGCCTACAGAAAGCTTGCGGACCGCTACTGCTTTGAAAAACACCAGGTGCCTTACAACGAGCTTTCCGACCCTGATAAAAAAGCCGAAATAGATGCCGGGGTAAAGGCGGAAAAAGGCGGATTGAAAGGCGCCACAATGGTAAGCGATGCGTTTTTCCCGTTCCGCGACGGCGTGGATGTCGGCCTGCGCGAGGGTGTAACAGCAGTGGTTCATCCCGGCGGATCACTCAATGATTACCAGTCCATCGAAGCCTGCAACGAGTATAACGCCACCATGGTGTTAACAGGCCAGCGCAGTTTCAAACACTGATCCCGTTGTGTTATAAACCTGTTCCCAGGCGCCGGACGGTTATCATGTTGGTGGTGCCGCTCTCCCACATGGGATGGCCGGCCGTGATAACAACCAGGTCGTTTTCCCTGGCATACCCCTTTTCAATGGCAATCGCGGAGGCCCGCTCAAACATTTCGTCCGTGTCCCGGGTATAATCCATTAGCCCGGGAACACATCCCCAGTACAGGGCCAGGCGTCTTACCGTTTTTATCTCCGGGGACACGGCTATTATCCTGCTTTTCGGCCTGAACCTGGCTATCTGGTGGGCGGTGTAGCCGCTTTTGGTGGTTGCGATAATCGCGCTTGCCGACAGGTGATCCGAGAGAATGCAGGTGGCATGGGCAACTGATTCTGATATGCGGGTCTGCAGAATTTCCTGAAATGACTTTTCATACGGATACTTTTCTTCCGTCACCGCGGCTATCCTGGCCATGTATTCCACCGCCCCGACAGGATGGTTTCCCGTGGCCGTTTCTTCTGAAAGCATCAGGGCGTCTGCGCCGTCGAGCACCGCGTTTGCGACATCCGTGGCCTCGGCCCTGGTCGGCCTGGGCGAATCCAGCATGGAGCGCAGCATCTGGGTTGCGATAATTACCGGCTTTCCCGCCTCGTTTCCCTTGTGAACCAGCATTTTCTGGGTTCCGGGCACTTTTTCCAGGGGGATTTCCACGCCCAGATCCCCCCTTGCCACCATTATACCGTCTGCCGCATCGACAATCCCGTCTATATCATTTAAGGCTTCGTGTTTTTCTATTTTTGCAATCACGGGGGTGTCGCGTCCCGCCTGTGAAATTATCTCCTTTGCCCTGCAAACGTCTTTGGCGCTTCTAACAAAGGACATGGCTATGTAATCCACATCACTGGAAAGTCCGAACTCAAGGTCAGCCCGGTCCTTTTCAGTGATTGCCGGAGTCCTGATAGTTCCCGATGGCAGATTGATGCCCTTGTGTGATGTCAGGGTCCCTCCGGTTATGACCTTGCAATGGATCTCCGTCCCCGTGGTTCGCGTGACCACAAGCTCCATTAAACCGTCTGCCACCAGGATGGTATCTCCGGCCGATACATCGACAGGCAGATGGGTATAGCTTACCGGAACCCGGTTGCCGCGCCCTGTAACCTGCTCAGTGGTCAGTATAAGCAAATCCCCGGTTTTAAGCTGTATGCCGGGAGGCTCGATTTCTCCGACCCTGATTTTGGGGCCGCGCAGATCCTGAAGGATGGCCACCGGGCTGCCGGTCTCCCGGGAGGCAGAACGTATCATTCTAATCATATCCGCATGATTCTGCCTGCTGCCATGGGAAAAATTAAGCCGGGCCACGCTCATTCCGCTTTTTATCATTCTTGCAAGAATATCCTTGTCCGCGCAGGCAGGGCCTATGGTGCAGACGATTTTAGTCTTGGGCATTTTACCACCTGTTTGCTGTTAAACCCGGATATGTAAACTCCAAACCGATACGTGTTATCCCAGAAACACTGCAAACCTGTCTCTTGCGGCATCCACGTGCTGAATCGTAATGCGGGCAAGATCGCCGGGCTTTAATTCAATCCCCGCGGAAACAGAAAGCTTTGCCTCCATGAGATAGTCGGGAAGAAGAATGGTGTAGCCGTCCCTGCGTTTGTCGAGCACAATAGCCTCGGCCTTTGCCCCGGTCCTGCCCTCAAGGTATTTAAGAAGCCAGAACCTCAGGCGCCTGTTCTGCACAAGGCGGGCGTGAGCAAGCGGAGAGTAAAGCAGCTGCATCAATTCCTCGATCTCTGAGGCGTTGTACGGATCCTCCATTGCGAAGCAGGCCCGAAGCTGGCGCTGGGTGATCAGGTCAAAATACTTGCGTATGGGAGAGGTCGCGGTAGCATAGGCTTCCAACCCCAGGCCGGAATGATGTTCCGGGGCGGTGCCCACGATCGCCCTGGAGAGCATTCTTCTTTGCATCCAGTTCTGAAACAGCGTCCCTTCATCCCGGCCGGAATACAGCCTCCCCCTGGGATTAAGCTGGGAGCGGAAAACAGCGGGCATGCCATTTTCAGCCAAAAACCGGGCCATAACCCAGTTTGCCATTATCATCATTTCCGAGACAAGGAGGCGGCCCGGGCTGTCCCGATCCATGAGCTTAACCTGGATATCCCCCCCGTTGTATACACGCACATTAATCTCGGGTAGCAGAATTTGCACAGCCCCGTTTTCAAGCCGTCTGCGGTTAAAAGCCACCGCCGCAGAGCTAAGGGCACGCAGGCTTTCGTCGGAATCAGCCATGCTGTCGGCCTCAAAATAAGTAAGCTGGCGTTTTACAGATACCAGGGACGGAACAATCTCCCAGTCGACAATTTCAGCCTGCGGTGTTGCCGTGAAAAAAACGCTTATGGCCGGACGCACCTCTCCCCTGATAAGGCTGCACAGCTCTTCTGCCAGTTTTGCGGGAAGCATGGAGATCTTTCTGTCAGGCATGTAAATGGAGGTTCCTCTTAAGAGCGCCTCCTGATCTATTATGCTTCCTTTTTCCACCCAGGCCGCGACATCTGACACATGTACCCCGAGGCGCAGGTTTCTTCCCTGCCGCTCCACGCTTAAGGCATCATCGAAATCCATTGTCCCCTGGCCGTCTATGGTAATCAGATCCAGGTCTGTGAGATCCCGCCTTTGCTTATCTTCCATTATCTGACCGGCTTTTCCACGCAGCCCGGATACCGCTTCTTTTACCCTGGCCGGAAACTCCGTGGGGACTTCATAGCGTAACAAATCAAGATTTTCGTTTGTGTCCCAGTGACCGGCGCGAACCATCACGAAAAAGACGGTCTCCGGGCTGTCTGCACCGGCTTTTGCAAGCATCGCCTTTGCCGCCGCATGATCCCGGCTTTCTTTGCCGTAAAGATAATAAGACTTGAGGATCTCCACTATTTCCGGATCAGCTTCAGCCGGGGCAGACCCGTTTCCCAGCACGCTCTTTATCCACCGGCCGCCTTCTTCTATAAGACGCATGCGCCTGGCTTCGGCTTCCCTGCGGGCGATGTTGCTTTCCACCACCTCTTCTGAATGCGGATAAAACCAGTCGTGGCTGAACTTGAAATAGATCCTGTTTTCAAAAAAAGCGCGGATAACCGCGGATTCGCAGTCGCTGTCAGGCTCTCCTGAAAAGCAGAATGAGGTCATGGTCTCAAGATCTATCCATTCCCCCAGGGTATGCACTGCCTCCCAGATTTCCTTTATATCAATATGCCTGCTTAGGGCCTGCCTTTTTTCAGCGGTTTCCTTCAGGTTTTCCACGGCCTTGTCCCTGCCCTGGGCAAGCTTTACCCGTAAGCGGGAGACATGACTCAGCCGGCTTTCTTTCTGGTTAACCTCCCGGTTGTTTTCATTTAACAGCCGAAGGCGCCCGTCCTTTTCCTCCAGGAGCGCGGCACATATTATCTTTTGCTGGTCTATATATTCAACTATGGTTCCGGATTCCATATTTTACACCGGCTTTCAATTTCTTGTTTTCTGTCTCTATCTTTTGGCTTTCAGTATACATATAAATAACCATGTACACAAGCACGGTCAACGCACCCTGATAATCCCCGGAAACATTTCCCGCATAGCCCCCGGATATAAGCTGCCCGAAAAAAGGGCCCCGGCTAATCGGCAGTGTAAAATTGTTGACATATAGTACCATATCTATTAAAGAAAATTGCTATATTATTTCCTGCAACTTTCTATTAAGCGGCGATAAACAAACCAATAAATTCACTTTTTTAGACCGGAAAAAGCTATTATGGGAAAGGATGGTTTTAGAAAGACGTTTAATCTCAAGCGCAACGAGGTTGCAGAAGTCCGGTTTTTACCCTGTGATGCAGCAATACTTTATCCGTCCCTGGGATGCCCGGCACTTGTCAGAATAGATGAGAATGGCGATGCATGGCTTGAGATGATCATTATCAGCAAAGACCCGGATGTCAGGCGTTCCGAGGTTGCTTTTCATTTAAGATACATTGAGTGGAACAGAAAGGATAAAAGCAATTCAACAGGTTACCGCCAGCTAAAAATCGGCCCTGATTATTTGTGGAAAATACAGGACAAATACAGCCCCGAGGACATGATCAGGATCTCGGATCCTGTTTCAGTGGATGATTATAACAGTATATTCTTTAATTCGTTTTTCGATGAAGATGACGGTTTTTCAGTCAAATTAATCCATACCAACATATTTCCCTGGGTGCTTTGGCAATACAAGGAACAGAAATATCAACATCTCTACAAGATAGCCGTCAACCTGAAATATGAAGATGCCGGGGGTATGAAGGGAAAGCTTTTTAATTTCATCTGGCTGGAAAAGCAGCTCTATGTTGAGGCAAAAAACAGACCGAACATGATGGAGATTTGCTCCGATCTGAGAAAAGACACTGTTAACTCCGGCTACAAGGCAAGACTTTCGGAATTCGGGAAAGCAGATAAGGAAAACGATTTTTTTGCCGCAAATTATCACCCGGTTTACATAACTGATAAAAAATATCTTGATATCGGCCATATCACTGATGTTCACCTTGATTCCCGCATGGACGTGTACGCAAAATCCGTGGCAAGTGTTATTGAGGTAAAAGAAAACAAAATGGAAATAAAAGACGGCAAAGAGCGCGTGATAAACAACAACGACAAGGAGGTCTGCAAAAAGCTAAAGGACGTGGTCGCAAATTTCAATGAATTATTTAAAAATATCAGCAGCAGGCTTTTGGAAAAATCAGACATCCTTGTTATTACAGGAGACCTGATTGACTATAACAAGGGGATCCATACGGAACAGACATATAAGGACACGGTCAAAAAACCCGGGCAGGTTTGGGATGAACTCAAATCCAAAACGCTTAGCTTTGACGGTGAGGACCACAAGACAGACCGCAACTGGTTTCTGTT
>JAIPDS010000018.1 GCA_021737565.1 Desulfobacteraceae bacterium
TATTTTTGCAACAAAGAAAATCCGTAAGCATCTTGGCTGATCGGCGGCGCGAAAAAGGAGTTTCCTCGCTCCAGGAGCCTCTGCGAGCCTCAATTTCCGCTCGGAAACCCACTTTTCCGCACCGCCGTCAGGGCAACGAGGTGCAATTTCGCAAGAGCGCAAAAAAGGATTTCCTTGGAAGTCTGATTTTAGATGGCGCCGTAAAAAGTTCAAGATCAAGGTCTGCGCAATTTTGAAGAATGCAGCGTACTTAGCCGTACGTGAAATTCTGAGAAATTGCGCATAACGCCGATATTGGACTTTTTACGGCGCCATCAACCTTATAAAGTTTAATAAAATATTTAAACCTTATAAGGTTGTCTTCTGCCGGCGTTCAACAACCTCCAGGGCATTTAAAACAGCGGGCCAGGATGCTCTTTTCAGGTGGCCGGATACTGCCTGCACGGAAACCGGCTCCGGCCGGTTTCCGGCGATTTCAGCCCGGCTTGTTCCCTTTAAAATCCCTAAAACCGCTTTTGCCTGAAGAGGCCGCCAGCGCCCGGCCAGGGTGCCAACGGTGCGCATAAGGGCATCAACCAATGGTTCACATGGATCGACCGGGTTGCTGTAGCCCAATATTCCGAAATTTCGCGAAGACGTCATTTCCTCAAGCTTCTTTCCCGAAAACCTGAATGCAGGTCCGTCTCCGGCAGACACTCCATTGTCGGGAATATAATCCACAGTCCCCACCCCGATGGCCATGCGGGTATTTAACCTGCCGCCGTTTACATCCGAGCGTATGAACGCATGAATCAAAAGGGCGGCCCGCAGAGCATAAACCGGGGCCTCAATTACCGCCTGCCAGCTGTCGCCCCTGAACACGTCGATGTCTTTCGGCATGACACCCGGCAGAACCGAGCGCAGCAGACTCCCGGCCTCTGCCATAAGCCGGGGCATATTTCTGCGCACCCTTTGGTCAAGATCTGAAAATCTTATAAAATCGCCCGTAATCACTGCATATATATGATGCTCATCCATATCCACTTTTAAGGGTTAAATGTTGATTATTAATTCAGGATTTCGTGCTTATCCCGCATGTTCCCCTGAAAAATTGGAAAATCCCACCTGCCATGATCACTGCGCCCAGGAAAAAAGCGTACTGCAGCCCGGCAAGCTCCATGATAATTCCCGCAAAAAAGCTCCCGAGCAGCATGCCGAGGCTGTGGGCGACGGTGATAAGCGCCATTACAGAACCCATGGCCTCCAGGCGATGGCCACGCATTACAGCAAGAGCCATGAGCGCGGGCATGGAAGTTCCGCCCCCGATTCCAAAAACCATGTTTGCCACAAACAGCCCGGCAAATCCTTCAGCCCGCCCAAGAAGAACCATGGCCGCTATCACCCCCGCTCCCCCGACAATCACCATGAACCGCCTGTTCCACCGGTCGGCAAGAAGTCCCATGGGAATATGTATAACCCCGCTGACAAAAACCCCGAGCATGACCAATACGCCTATGGCCGAACTTGACAGACCGAAGCGCGCATCCGCGTAAACAGGGAGAAATCCCCACACAATTCCTATGCACGTTGTATATACCATTCGGAAGGAAAACAGGCTTACAAGCATCCGGTCGCGTATGAGAAGTCCCCATCGCACGGGGGCTCTTCCAAGTTCATAGATCCGTTCCGAGGAAACCGGGGGTAGCATTAACGATGCAAGGCAAAACGCCATAAAGGCAAGCGCGCCCATGGCGGTAAATGCGCTGTTTAAGCCGAGCTGATCCCGGATTATGCCGCCCAGCAGAGGCCCGATGCTCAGGCCGCAAAAGACAGACATGTTAAATCCGCCCATGGTTATGCCCTCTTTACCCTCGGGAGTTATCTCTCCCACGTAAGCCTGGGCTACCGGCATGATCATAGCCGAGGCCACCCCCTGGATCAGCCTGGCCACTATAAGGGTATGGACATGATGGGCAAGGATAAATGCCAGGGAAATCACGAAATAACAGAAAAGCCCGATTACAAGAAAGGGTTTTCTGCCCTTTGCATCTGAAAGCCTTCCGAACCAGGGCAAAAAAATGGTGCGCGACAGCGAAAACCCTCCGAAAATCATGGCTATGGCTATCCCGCCCGCTCCCAGGTCCCTGGCATAAACCGGCAGAAGCGGCACTACAATTCCCACCCCCGTGATTGTTATAAAAAGGGAAAAAAACAGTACGGCAAATATCCGTACCGGAAACTTTTCATTGGGATCCTGCATCAGGAGCCGCTCTGAGAGGAGGTTTTAAGCATAACCCTGGTGGCGCCCCAGCCGCCCGCATTTTCTGCGGCATCAGAAAAACTCTTAACAAGTCTGTGGCGGGATAAAACCGAATGCACTTTTTTTTTCAGCTTGCCGGTGCCTTTTCCGTGAATTACGCGGACTGTATGGATTCCTTTTTCCAGGCAGGCCTCAAAGTAATCCTCCAGCAGGGGTTCAACCTCCGAGGGTCTGAAGGTATGAAGGTCAAGCTCGCCGTTTATGGGTATTCTTACAGGGTCATCTTCCATCTACACTCCTCCCCACGCGCACAACAGGGCCAGGACACCGGCGAAAACAAAATGGCTCTCCATTACAAATCCCCGCCATATACCCAGGAAACGACTGGCCCGCTCATGGACAAATAAAAAAAGAAGCATTGCTGCCGGAGGCAGGCTTAACACGGATGCAAACGGAGAAAGCGCGCCGACTATGGCACCGAGCGGGATAAACAGGACCGCCGCCGCCAGCACCGCTTTTAAAAGATCCATGGTGCGTTTTTCACCAAGGACGATGGGTATGGTTTCCCTGCCCACAATCCGGCTCCCCTGCATATCAATTATGTCGAAAAACGAAGTGCGCACGAAAACCAGCGCACAGACCCATAGAAATGCCATTATACCGGAGGTCCCCACGCTTCCGTATGCATCCAGTGCCGGCACAAGTACGGCTGCAATTCCCCAGGCCGCGGTAACCAGAACGGTTTTGGAGCCGGGAATCCGCTTGAGCATGGAAACTTTACCCGCCCCTGCACCCGGGCCTTCAAGTTCAAAATTATATACCACCCCGAGAAGGCTCATCAATAAAAGAAGAACAAAAATAAGCGGTCCCAGCATCCAGGCCGCAACCAACCCCAGAACCCCCGAGACCGCTGCAAGAATGCTCAGGGAATATCCGTAATCATGATAAAATTTCGCTCTTTCGGGGTCGTTGTAGCTGTCGGCCCTCCGGTCAAACATGTGGTGCAGGGTATGCATGCTAAGAGTATACAACCCTGCGATTGCAAGGTAATGAGGCTTTAGAGCCGCGCCCTGAAGCCAGGCTCCAGCTGTTGCAAGAAATGCCGCGCCAATGGCCAGGTAAAGGTTTGAAAGCATAAGGCCGCGCACAAACATGCGGGCCCACCTTCTGAATCCGCCTCCTTTTCCCGCCAGGCACCTTTCCAGGTGCTGCATTACCTGGCGTATAATCCAGTTCGGAGTTGATGCACCAGCGGTAATGCCGATGCTGCGGCATTCCTCAAGCTTTTCAACGGAAAGGTCCTCTGCTTTTTCAATATGCAGGGACTTTTTACCGGACTGTCCGGCTATCTCCGCGAGTCTCCTGGTGTTGCCGCTGTTATATCCCCCCACCACTATTACTGCATCGACTTCTGCGGCCAGCGCCTGTGCTTCGGCCTGCCGCTTTTCAGTAGAATCGCAGATGGTATTAAAAACCTTGTAACCGGGACGATGTTCTTCGGCCCACCTGCGCACTTTGTCAAAAAAGGCCGTGTTCTGGGTTGTCTGTGCCACTATGATGGCATTTTCAAATTCCGGAAGGCCTGCCAGTTCGTCAAGGGATTCAACCACCCATCCCCGGTTTTCTGCATATCCCAGCAAACCGCGAACCTCCGGATGTTCGCGATCTCCCACGATTACCACCGCATATCCCAGGGCGGCATGCCTTGCTATAATGGACTGAACCTTGATCACCCTGGGGCAGGTGGCGTTTATCACGTTAAACCCGGCCTGCCTCAAAGCTTCCTGGTCCTGCGGCGGCACCCCGTGGGCCCGTATAATCACGGTGCCGCTTCCTTTTTCGGGGATTTTCTCCAGGATCGAAATGCTTTTCTGCTCGAGTATGGACAGAACCTGTGGATTGTGGATAAGGGGGCCGTAGGTATAGATAGGTCCCTTACGCCGGTTTGCCGAGTCTAAGGCCTGTTCCACGGCGCGGCGCACGCCCATGCAAAATCCGGCCGTTCTGGCAGTGACTATTTTCATTAATATTGCGCAGCTTCCGGCGGTTGCCGGGCTCAGGCTTCGTCTTTTTTGAAAAAGACCTTGTGATCCACCAGTGACAGCGAATGTATCGCCGCCCTGATGAACTTCTGCTCGCCGAATATATTAACCAGTTTAAACCCGCCTTCTTCGGGCTCAATGGTGTCAACAGCCTCCATGAGCAGTTCCTGATCCTCTCCTTTTATCAGATATGCATTTGCTTCACACATCGCTTAATCCATCCTGGTTTGTATTTTGCCGGCCCAATAAAGGCGCCAGATGTTCTTCTATCAAAATATCGAGCAGGTGCGGCAGGGGCTGACTTGAAGCCCCCACTATCACCAGGTTTTCCTGGGAAAGGGGCACCAGCAGCTTCGGGGCCATGCATGACGCCACGGCTTCTGCTATTTTCGGGCTGACCTCGCCCATCATGGCATTTGCCATTATAATTCCAACCGGTCCGATAATAACCTCCATGCCGGGCACGGTCCGCATTATTGCATTTTCCCCTGAAGCGCCCCGGTTTGCACGCGCCTTTAGCATCTGGGCGGTGGCTATGGCGTTTGTTCCCAGGGCCACGATTTCGACCTCTTCTTCATAGATTGTCCTTAAACGCTTTATGATGGTGGCCCCTATGCCTCCGCCCTGCCCGTCTATTACGCATATGGTTTTCATGTTACAGTTTTTTTACCTTTTGCCGCCTGCGGCGCCCGGCCCTGGGCAGTCTCCTGGCGGGTCCCTTCTTCTTGCCGGGATCAATCAACGGCTCTCTTGTTTCCTCTTCCGGGTCTTCGCCTTTTATCTGCATCATGGCCGCCATTTCCATTCTTTCTTCAAACTCTTCCGGATCAACCGTCACCGTGCCTCCGGATGAAACCGCATCTGCAAGGGCACGGTCCGCGGTTACCACCAGGGCCCTTTAGCTTTCACGGGCCGCCATTTTCTTGATCACCGAGTCGGCGGTCTGTCCGCTCCGGGAAAATTTTACACGTATCCCTTTCTCCGAAGTCCCCTTGAAAAAATCATCATGATTTGCGGCACCGTCAAAAACCACCGTTATCTTATGCCCCTTGATGCGCTTATAAGCCGCCAGCCTGTCAATTAAGGCCTGTCGGCCCAGTTCCAGCCCTTCGGCCTCTGCCAGGCTCAGGCGGGCCGAGCGGCGGATAAGGTTGTAGCCGTCTATGATCAGGTGCAGTCCCATTTATTATGACTGAAGCATTGAAATAAGCCTGTCCAGGTCGCTGTCATCGTAAAACTCTATTTCCAAGCGCCCCTTTTTCCCGCGGCGCTTTATTTTCACCTTTGTGCCGAAACGGCGTCCCAGGTCCTCTTCCAGGGCGACAATATGGACGTCCTGCGGCCCGGGCTCCTTTTCGGCGGCCCCCCGGTTGTCCTTGTTCAGCCGGGCAACCAGCTTTTCAGCCTCCCGCACCGAAAGGCCCCTGGACAATATGAGCCGGCAGGCCTCTCGCTGGACCGCCGATGTCCCGGCTCCAAGAAGCGCCCTGGCATGCCCCATGCTTAGCCGCCCTTCGCGCAGGTAGTCCTTTACCTGGTCTGAAAGATTATGCAGTCTCAGAAAATTGGCAACAGCGGAGCGGCTTTTGCCGACACGCGAGGCAACCTGATCCTGGGTAAGCCCGAATTCATCGATCAAACGCTGATAAGCCTCGGCCTCCTCCATTGCATTTAAATCCGCCCGCTGAATGTTTTCTATTATGGAAAAGGCCAGCAGCTCGTCGTCTTTTATGGTCTTGACCACCACCGGGACGGTATAAAGCCCCGCCATTTTTGCAGCCCGTAGCCTTCGCTCGCCGGCGATCAACTCGTAGCCCCTTTCTGTTTCCCTCACCAAAAGAGGCTGGAGTACGCCGTGGCTTCGGACCGACTCTGCAAGCTCCTCCAAGTCCTCCCGGTCAAACTGCCTTCTGGGCTGAAACGGATTGGGCCGGATCAGGGTGATATCGCAGGGAAAATAATCGGTTTCCCTGCCCCCCTCCCCTGCATCCATATCCGGGAAAAGCGCGTCAAGACCCTTTCCAAGGCCTGTTTTGCGTTTTTTGCTCCTGGAGCCGGCTTCATCGGCTTTCATTTACACATCCTTTACACATAATTTTCCAGCCTGTGCGGATTTTAAATCCATCCCTGTTTATTGCTTCAGCCTGCGGTCTGCTCGAATGCCTCGACTTCCCCGGTTTCGTGCTTCCCTATAACCTCTTTTGCAAGGGAGGTGTAACTTTCGGCTCCCGGCGATCCCGGCGCATATCCAATTATCGGCCGCCCGTAGCTGGGGGCTTCGGCCAGCCGGACCGCACGGGGGATACGGGTATTAAAAACCTGCTCCCTGAAATATTTTACCGCATCTTCGGCCACCTGGCCTGAAAGGTTGGTCCGTCTGTCAAACAAGGTAAGCAAAATGCCCTCGATTCTAAGCGAAGGATTCATCCTCTGCTTAATACGCCTGACAGTCTGCAGAAGCTGGCCCAGGCCTTCCAGGGCGTAAAATTCGCTCTGCAGCGGAATCAGCACTCCGTGGGCGGCCGTCATGGCATTGATTGTAAGCAGACTCAGCGAAGGAGGACAATCCAGCAGCACATAATCATACTTGTCGCTTACGGGAAACAGCAGTCTCTGCAAAAGCCTCTCCCGGGTCTCGTTATTTATCATCTCTACTTCAAACCCGATCAGCTCCACCCGGGACGGCATGATCCACAAGCGCTCAACCCCGCTTTCAATAATAATCTGCCGGCCGTCTGCCTGGCCTATCAAACCATGGTAAAGGGTTTTCTCCAGCCCGGCTTTTTCAATGCCCAGACCCGTGGTGGCATTTGCCTGTGGGTCACAATCGACCAGCAGGGTCTTTTTGCCCAGATCAGCTAAGGCGGCTGCCAGGTTTATGGCTGTCGTGGTCTTTCCCACGCCCCCCTTTTGGTTTGCAATGCAGATAATATGTGCCATAATAGGTATGTGTAGCATAAAAATCGATATTTGCAAATTCAAGAATTTAAGAATAAAAATTGATGCACTCGTAAAAAGTTCACAAGGCTTGCGCAATTTCGAAGAATGCAGCGTACTTAGCCGTACGTGAAATTCTGAGAAATTGCGCGTAACGCAGATATTGGACTTTTTACGGTGCCATCAAAACTTCTTTAAAATCAACTCTTTAATATGTTGCGAACAATAAAAATTATCGCATGGTTTCTGGTGATCTGCCTGATGGTCCGGCCGCCTTTGGTCTACGCCGGGCAAATGACGGTCAGTGAAGAAAAGGAACTTGCAGAGGAATTTCTGGAAACGGTCCGCCGTAACTTCACCATCATAGAAGATCCTGTTATACACAACTATGTAAACGAACTGGGGCAAAGCATAGTATCTGTCCTGCCCCCCCAGCCCTTTGAATACAAATTCTACGTGATTGATCAGGACGGGGTAAATGCCTTTGCAGGGCCCGCGGGAAACATCTTTATATTTTCAGGGCTCTTTGAAGTCATGGACAGCGAAGGCGAACTTGCGGGAATAATAGCCCATGAAATAGCCCATGTTTCAGCCAGGCACATTGCCGAGCTGCTGGAAAAATCAAAAAAAAGCCAGATAGTTTCAGCCACCGGAATGATAGCCGGCATTCTGCTGGGACTCGGCGGCGCCTCCGCGGTGGGCAGCGCCCTGGCAATCGGTTCTGCCGCAGCAGGCCAGAGCATGATACTGGCATATACCAGGGAAAACGAAATGGAAGCCGATTTTCTGGGCCGCCGGTATCTGGAGGACGCAGGCTACAGCCTTTACGGTCTGCAAAGGGCGCTTGAAAAAATCCGGGCCCGCGAATGGTACGGTGAAAAAGAGATTCCCACATACCTTAAAACCCATCCAGCCACCAGGGAAAGGCTGGCAAACCTGAACAACATGCTTGCAGACCGGCCGGCTGCGGAACCGGAAGAAAATTTTGCCTTCCGCAGGGCGCAGGCCGCGCTTACAGGCTTATACGAAGACACAGACAAGGCCGTAAAAAAGTTTAAACAAAAAATCTCCAGGCAGGATACAGATGCCGCGGCCTTCTACGGCCTGGCTCTTGCCCTTGCACAAGGCGGCCGGCCGGAGGCGGCCCTTGAAAAAATCAAAAAGGCTGTTTCCTTAAAACCCAGCGACCCTTACTTTAAAATAGCCCTGGGACGAATCAGCTTCATGGCCGGGAAATACGAAGAAGCCGAAAAAACTCTTGCGAAAATTGACAACCTTAAAGATTACGGCGCAGAAGGCCTGTTTTATCTTGCAAGAAGCCGCATTTCATCAGGCGACTGCAAAGGTGCGGTCTCCGCTCTTGAAATCCTGCATGAAAATTTCCCGGACCATAAGGAAGCCCTGTATTTTCTCGGTCAGTGCAAGGGCGAGCAGGGCCGGCTGGGAGAAGCCCATTACTATCTGGGCATGCATTACAGCAAAAACGGCGAATTTGAGACCGCCCGCTTCCATTTTAAGCGTGCCATGGAAAAAGCCGCGGATATAAAGCTTGAAGAAAAAATCAACAAAGAGATGGAAAAGTTAAGAGACAGGGAAAAAGAAAACAAACGCAGACAACAGGAGGAAGAAAACAGCGGCACGTATTGAATCCCGATCAGATCCGGTCGAAATGGGAAAACTTCATGGTGAAAGTCCCCCTGCCCTGGGTTGCAGAGCGAAGCGCCGTGCTGTAACCGAACATTTTTGACAGCGGTGCAATGGCTGAAATAATCTGGTTGTCGCCCTTGGCGGCAATGGATTCGATTTTCCCGCCGCGGGCGTTTAAATCTCCGATAACATCCCCCATAAACGCCTCGGGAACAAAGACTTCAACCTCCATTATCGGCTCAAGCAGGTACGGTTCCGCATATGAGAGGGCTTCCCTGCAAGCCATGGAGCCGGCTACCCGATAGGCAAGCTCGGAGCCGAGCGATTCCCTGTATGAACCCCCGGTCAAGACCATCTCTACATCCGCCACCGGATATCCCATCAGCTCGCCGTACTCCAGGGCTTCCATAACCCCTTTTTCCACGGCTTCCAGAAATTCCGGGGGAATCATCTCCCCGGATGCCTCTGATTTAAAACTCACACCTTCGCCCCTGGCAAGGGGGGAAACCGAGAGTTCAACTTCGGCAAAATGCCGCTGGCCCGCCACTTCCCTGTCAAATACCGCATGACCGGATGCCTGTTTTGCAACGGTTTCCCTGTAGACCACCTGGGGCTTGCCCACGTTGACACCGGTATTGTATTCCCTTCTCATGCGGCTTATTACCACTTCCAGGTGCAGCTCGCCCATGCCCGACAAGATGGTCTGGCCCGTGTCCTCGTCCTGCTTTACGTGCAGTGTCGGGTCCTCGGCCATGAGCTTTTCTATAACCTGGGGAAATTTTTCCTGGTCATCATGGGTCTTGGGCTCGATGGAAACCGAAATAACCGGTTTTGTAAACTTCATCTGTTCGAGCAGAACCGGATTGTCCTTATCACACAGTGTCTCGCCGGTGGCGGAATCTTTGAGACCCACCACCCCTACAATGGTCCCCGGGCCTGCTTCGTCTATGCGTTCGCGCTTGTTTGCGTGCATTTTCAGGATACGCGATATCTTTTCCGTCTTGTTTCGGGCCGGGTTGTAGATCTCGCTTCCGGCCTTAAGCTTTCCCGAATATACCCGCACGTAGGAAAGCTTGCGCCCCTCTATCATGGAGACCTTGAAAATCAGGGCAACCGTGGGGCCTTTTTCCCTGGCCTCAAAAGAAAGCTTCCCGCTCCCGTCAGGCCTTCTGCCCTGTATGGGAGGCGCCTCCAGGGGGCTTGGCAGAAACTGAACAACCGCATCCAGCAGGGGCTGGATGCCCTTGTTTTTAAGGGCCGAACCGCAGAGCACCGGCACCAGCTTAAGGCCTATGGTAGCCTTTCTGATGGCTGAAAGAAGCTCGCTTGTTTTTATTTCAGCCTCTTCCAGATAAGCCTCCATGATTGTATCATCTGCCTCCGCCACTGTTTCTATCAGCTTTTCCCTGTATGCTTCAGCGGTCTCGCGCAGATCCGGATCAATCTCCTCTGTTTTAAAAGGCATGTCATGCCTGTCTGTCTCCCATATAAGCTGGCGCATGGAAATAAGATCCACCACGCCCCGGAAGCTGTCCTCGGTGCCCACGGGCAGTTGAAGAACCAGGGGATTGGCGTTTAACCGCTCTTTCATCATCTCGATGGCCCTGAAATAGTCGGCCCCCACCCGGTCCATCTTGTTGACAAACGCTATCTTGGGGACCAGGTAATCATCTGCCTGGTGCCATACGGTCTCTGACTGGGGCTCCACACCCCCGACGGCGCAAAAAACGCCCACCGCCCCGTCAAGCACCCTCAGGGAACGCTCTACTTCAATAGTGAAGTCCACGTGGCCCGGAGTGTCAATTATCTGGATATCGCAGTTTTGCCACCTGCAGGTCGTAACGGCCGAGGTTATGGTGATTCCGCGCTCCTGCTCATCGGGCATCCAGTCCATCACGGCTTCGCCGTCATGGACCTCCCCTATCTTGTGCGAGCGGCCTGTATAAAACAGCACCCGTTCGGTTACAGTGGTCTTTCCCGCGTCTATGTGGGCGACAATCCCTATATTTCTTATTTGAGCTATCTTTTTCATCTTACAAGCAATATACGGGCTTTAAGCGGCCGGGTGATATCAACATGGCCTGCCAGGGTTTCTGTTTCGTGGCCGTTAACAAGAATTTTAACCGCCCTGATCCTGCTGCTGTTTAACATAAGGGTGTTTACTATACTGTAGACGGACAGCACTTCGCTTTTTACGCCGCCCGGATGCTTTTCTGCCACATCAGCAGATAAATCCACAAAAATTGTATTGTCAGACCCCTCATACAGGGCCAGAAGTTGTGTTTCAGGCGGAAGCGTCGGCTCAAGATCGCCTTGGGGACCTGAAATAAGCGCATTTACAATTTCTGAATAAACGGCCGCCCGATTTTCCGCGGGCTTGAACCGCCTGGATTCTCCTGCCAAACGGCCTGTCTCAGGATCGGCAAAGTAGAGAAAAACCGGTTTTTCCGGCTCAAATCCGAAAGTCGCGGGCAAAAAGGCCCAGCCCTGCAAAATCAAAAACAGGGCGGCAAAACAGGCCGGCAATATTGGAAAAAACGCTTTCCCCCTCAGCATTCCCTTTCCTTTCAAAAAAATGTATCATAGGTTACCAACCTTTCCATGTCAAGCGCCATAAAAGACCCGGCCCCTTAATTCTTCTTGACTTTGCAAGCCGCCTTGTGGCAGAGAATAAAATTTGATTTATTTCTGTTAATGGGTTATTTTTTGTGTCTTAAACGCACTGCATATAAAATAAACGGAGGGCTTTATATGACGGAACCTGCGATTAAACTTGGCGGAAAACGCAGAAGCGTTTTTCTTGACAAGGTCAAGGAACTGCTGCCCGAGGGAGGGAACCTCGATCTTTGCCTTACATGCGGGGCCTGCTCTTCGGGCTGTCCTGCAACAGGCATCGGAGGCATGGATGCGCGAAAATTTCTCCGCATGGCGGCTCTGGGCCTGGATGAGGAAGTAATGAAATCCGAATGGGCCTGGCATTGCACCATGTGCCAGCGGTGTATTTACGTCTGCCCCATGAAGATTAATATTCCGCAGCTTGTATTTTACGCGAGGCAGAGCTGGCCGCGCGAAGAGCGGCCCAAGGGCATCCGCGGCTCCTGCGACATGGCACTTAAAAACGACACCTGCAGCGCCATGGGGGCCACTGAAGAAGACTTCCAGTTCGTGGTAGAGGATGTGCTCGAAGAATACAGGGAAGCCCAGCCTGATTTCAAAGACATGGAGGCCCCTGTAAACAAGCAGGGAGCATATTATTTCTTAAACCAGAATTCACGCGAACCGGTAACCGAGCCGGATGAAATGGTGCCCCTGTGGAAGATTCTCCACCTGGTAGGCGCGGACTGGACATATGGCACAAAGGGATGGGCCGCAGAGAACTACTGCATGTTCATGGCAGATGACGAGTCCTGGAAACACATAGTCGAAGTCAAGGCAAAGGCGGTGGAGGATCTTGGCTGCAAGGTCTGGCTCAATACCGAGTGAGGGCACGAACTTTTCGCGGTCCGGGTCGGACTGCAAAAATTCAACATACCCTACAACTTTGAAATCCAGAGCATTATCCAGCTTTATGCCCAGTGGATAAGGGAAGGCAAGCTTAAGGTAAATTCCGACTGGAACAGGGACATTGGCGCAACATTCACGGTCCAGGACCCCTGCCAGCTCGTGCGCAAGTCATTTGGCGATCCGGTGGCCGAGGACCTCAGGTTCGTGGTCAAAAGCGTTGTCGGAGAGGAAAATTTCATCGAAATGGTCCCCAACCGGTCCAACAATTATTGCTGCGGAGGCGGGGGCGGGTTCCTGCAGGCCGGCTACCCTGAAGAACGCAGGAAATACGGTGAAATGAAGGCAAACCAGATTCTTTCCACAGGCGCGGGCTACTGCATCACCCCTTGCCACAACTGTCATTCCCAGATTCACGATTTAAGCGAAATCCGTGACCATCCCTGGCAAAGCGTGCACCTATGGACCCTGATCTGCCTGTCACTGGGAATACTGGGAGAAAACGAACGCGAATACCTGGGCGAAGACCTGAAGAACGTAGCGGTTTACGGTGCGTAGTAAGCGGAAAACGGTAGACGGAAAGCGGTAAACGGTAAACAGAAGCAGACAAGTGACAGGTAAAGGGGCGGGCGCTTAAAATCTCCCGCCCCTTTTTTATGCCGGATACAATTCAGGGTTCACGGGGCACAGATTACAGATCAACCATTTCAAGCTTTCGCCCTGAAACGTTTTCACAGACTGCGTTGATAAAGGTATCAATTAAAACCCCGTGGCGGATCTCTCCGTTGAGGGTGCGCACTGCCAGCGTGCCCTGGCTTTTTTCTTTTTCCCCCACGGTCAGTATCAGGGGAACCCTTTCCAGCTGGGCCTCTCTTACTTTTTTATTCAAGCTTTCGGTACGGTCATCCACCCGGCTGCGAAGCCCGGCATTAAAAAACCGGTTGTTTATCTCCCGGGCAAAAGGGGCCAGTGAATCGTTTATGGGAAGGATTACAGCCTGGACAGGGGCCAGCCACAAGGGAAACCTGCCTGCAAAGTGCTCGATAAGAATCCCCAGAAAGCGCTCGATCGAGCCGTAAATCACCCTGTGGATCATCACCGGCCTGTGCTTTTCATTGTCTTTTCCTATATAGGAAAGATCAAACCTTTCAGGCAAGGACATATCAAGCTGAATGGTGCCGCACTGCCATGTGCGGCCGATGGCGTCCTTTATGTGAATGTCTATCTTGGGTCCGTAAAAGGCCCCGTCCCCCTCGTTTATCAGGTAGTCGGCGCCGTAGGAATCAAGGGCCGCCCTCAGGCCGCCTGTTGCATTTTCCCACTGCTCGTCGGTACCTATTGATTTTTCCGGCCTGGTGGAAAGCTCCAGGTGAAAGCCCAGCCCGAAAGTGGAATACATGCGGCGCACCAATTGAAGTATCCCGAGGATTTCGGATTCAATCATATCGGGGGTCATGAAAATATGGGCATCATCCTGGTGAAATGCCCGCACCCGGAAAAGCCCGGAAAGAACCCCTGATAGCTCGTGGCGGTGGACCAGCCCTATTTCGGCTGCCCTGACAGGAAGATCCCTGTAAGAATGCCTCCTGCGCTTAAACAAAAGCATCCCGCCGGGGCAGTTCATGGGTTTGATCGCGGACTCTGTCTCATCAATTACCACAGTATACATGTTTTCCCTGTAATTTTCCCAGTGTCCGCTCTTTTCCCACAGGCTGCGGTTTAAAATAATAGGGGTCTTGGTCTCAACGTATCCGGCCGCCCGGTGCTCAAAGCGCCAGTAATCGAGAAGGGCGTTCCAGATTTCCATACCCCGCGGATGGAAAAACGGCATGCCCGGGGCTTCTTCATGAAAGGAAAAAAGATCAAGGGCCGCGCCTATTTTTCTGTGATCCCTTTTTTTGGCCTCTTCTAAGAATTCCAGATGCTTTTTAAGCTCCTTTTTGTCGAAAAAAGCGGTACCGTATATCCGCTGAAGCTGGGGACGGTTCGGGTCTCCCCGCCAATATGCCCCTGATACCCGAAAAAGCTTAAAGGCCCTGACAAAACCAGTATGAGGCAGGTGGGGGCCGCGGCACAAGTCGGTGAACTCTCCCTGGGTATAAAAGGAAATAGTGCCTTCTTTAAGCTCCTCTATTAACTCGCGCTTGTATGGCTCGTTTCTGTAGTGCTCCAGGGCCTGCTCTTTTGTAACCTCCCTGCGGCGTATGGGAAGCTTTTCCTTTACGATCTTTTTCATCTCTGCTTCGATTTTCGGGAAATCTTCTTCTGATACCGGCTCCATGTCAAAATCGTAATAAAAACCGCCCTCCACCACGGGCCCGATGGTGGGCCGGGCATCCGGATACAGGCGAAGTACTGCCTGGGCCATTACATGGGCCGCGGTATGGCGCAAAATATCAACCCCCTCGGGATCGTTGGTGGTAATAAACCTGATTTTTGCATCCCCGGTTATCCGGGTGCTCATATCCACAAGCCCGGAGTCTGTCTCCATTGCAACGCAGTTCCGCGCAAAACCTTCTGAAATTGCCGCGGCCACGGCAAAACCGTCCACCGGCGGTTCAAACCGTCTCTGCGTTCCGTCCGGGAATGTAATATTGATCATTGACTCTGTCCGCATGGTTATTTATGAAGTTATAGTAAAATCAGACTTTTTACGAGTGCATCAATTATGATAGATTCCTGTCAATTATAAATTGTGCATGAAGGTTCGTCCGTTTAACCGGGCTTTTAAAATCATTCACTATGTAGAGAATATGACCATGAGGGTCAAGGAAAAACTCGGAAACCACGTAAAAGCACAAAAAAACCATGATTGAAACAAAGCCTGTCAAATATATCGATACAAAAGCGCAACTGGATGCCCTGGCTGAAAAACTTATGCGCGAACCCGCTGTGGCCGTAGACCTGGAAGCCGATTCAATGCATCATTTCGAGGAAAAGGTATGTCTTGTCCAGCTTGGCACCCGCAAAACATGTTATATTATCGATCCCATTTCCATTGAGGATTTTTCGGCCCTGAAACCCTTGTTTGCACACCCGGGCATTGTCAAAATATTTCACGGGGCCGACTATGACGTGCGGTGCCTGTACCGTGATTTCGGCATTACCCCTGAAAACCTTTTTGACACTGAACTTGCCTCAAGATTTCTCGGATACAGGGCAACAAGCCTGGAAGCGGTTCTGGCACGACATTTTAACGCGGTCCTGGACAAAAAATTCCAGAAAAAGGACTGGTCCGTAAGGCCCCTTCCCGGGGAAATGACAGCCTATGCCGCAGACGACGTACGCTACCTGGTGGAACTTTATGAAGAAATAAAAACAGCTCTTGTGCAAAAGGGAAGAATGAAATGGGTGCGCCAGCACTGCGAAGATATCGCCGCGGTCCGGCCCGAACCTGGAAACAGGCATGAGCCTCTTTTTTTAAAAGTAAAGGGCGCCGGCAGACTGGACCCCAAAAGCCTGTCGGTGCTGGAAGCCCTGCTTGCCTTCAGGCAGGAAACGGCCCGCAGAAAAGACCGTCCTCCTTTTAAAATCCTGGGTAACCGGGCTCTTCTGGCCCTGGCGCTAAAAAAGCCCAAAACCGAAAAAGAACTGCAAAAATCCGGCATTCTCACCAAGAGGCAACTGCAAATGTACGGAGAGCCGCTGCTGGGGCGAATCAATTCGGCACTTTCAATTCCGCCGGACAAACGCCCCTGTTATCCCAGGGGAAAATCCGAACCTGTGCCGGCCGAAGTTACCCGCAGAATCAGAAAGCTGAAAAAATGGCGGCAGCAAAAAGCAGAGGCTCTTGAAATAGAGCTCTCGCTTGTTTTAAATAAAACCGCGCTCAGGCAGATCGCCGAAAAAAAACCTGAAAGCAGCGCTCAGCTTGACGAAATCCGGGATTTAAAACCCTGGCAGAAAGAGTTGTTCGGAAAGGAACTGATCAGGATATGACAGATACCGGGGAACAAAAGGGTGCCGACCATTTTTTCTCAAACAGGGTGGAAGAACTTAAATCCGCCATCGGCGAACTCTTGCAACTTTAACAGATTCGGGGTATAAATCCTTCATGGAAAACATGGACAAGATCAGCTTTCTCTATGAAATCAGCCGGGCGCTAAACAAGCACTCCGACCTGAAAAAAGCCCTTTATACCGTGCTCGACATTCTGTCTGCCAACATGAACATGTCGAGGGGGATGATCACCATCTTAAATCCGTTAAGCGATGAAATCAGCATCGAAGTAGCCCACGGCATCTCGCGCTCCGCCATGCAGAAGGGTATATACAAACTCGGCGAAGGGGTTACAGGCAGGGTTATCCAAACAGGCGAGGCGGTCACTATTCCTAAAATAAGCGAATCCCCACAATTTCTGGACCGTACCGGAACCAGGGGCGGCGGCAGAACTCAGGAACTTTCCTTTATTTGCGTGCCCATAAAAAAAGAACAGCAGGTAATAGGCGCCCTGGGGGTGGATCTTCCCTATGAACGGGACTATCCGCTCCAGGAGGACGAAAAGCTTTTAAGCGTGGTTGCCGCAATGATCGCCACCCAGGTGATCCATCTCGAACGCATCCGAAGGGAGAAGGAAAAGCTTAAGGCGGAAAACGAACGCCTCCGGTTGGAGCTTGAGAAAAAATACCGGATAAAAAACATTGTGGGCAACAGCAACAAGATGCGCGAGGTCTACCAGATGATCTCGCAAGTGGCAAGAAGCAACGCAACGGTGCTGATCCGCGGAGAATCGGGAACCGGAAAGGAGCTTGTAGCCAATGCCATCCATTACAACAGCAGCAGGGCAAGCCATCCCTTTGTAAAAGTCAACTGCGCGGCCCTGCCCGCAAACCTGATAGAAAGCGAGCTGTTCGGACATGAAAAAGGCGCCTTTACCGGCGCTATCCACCAGAAAGCCGGCAAATTCGAACTGGCCCACAAGGGGACCCTGTTTCTTGATGAAATCGGCTCGATAACCCCGGAAGTCCAGGCAAAACTGCTTCGCGTGCTCCAGGAAAAGGAACTCGAACGCGTGGGCGGCAACAAGACCATCAAGGTGGACGTTCGCATCATTGCCGCCACCAACAAAAACCTGGAGCAATCGGTGGCAGAAAGCCTGTTTAGAAGCGACCTCTACTACAGGATCAATGTCTTTCCCATCTATCTGCCGCCGCTTCGCGAACGCAAAACCGACATCCTGGCCCTTGCCGATTATTTCCTGGAAAAATACGTGAGGGAAAACAGCAAGGAGATACTCAGATTTTCCACTCCCGCGATTGACATGCTCATGGCCTATCACTGGCCGGGCAATGTGCGCGAACTGGAAAACTGCATTGAACGGGCCGTACTTTTATGCGAAGACAAGGTCATCCACGGATACCACCTTCCGCCGACCCTGCAAACCGGTGAGGAGTCAGGCACCCTGCCCTCCCAGACAATGGAGGAGGCGGTGGAAAAACTGGAGCGCGAAATGATCATAGATGCCTTAAAACACACCCGGGGCAACATGTCCCAGGCTGCCCAGACCCTTGGAACCACTTTGCGCAAAATTTCCTACAAGATCGGAAAGTACGGAATCACTCCCAAACAATACGGCTAAATCACATTTCTGCCGTGTTCGCCTGTTCTGATACGCACCGCATCCTCCATGGGAAACACGAATATCTTGCCGTCACCTATTTTTCCCGTACAGGCGGTTTTCTGAACCGTGTCAACCACCTGCCCGGCAATATCATCATTAACTGCGATCTCAATCTTTAACTTTGGCACGAAATCAACGGCGTATTCAGCACCCCGGTAGACTTCCTTGTGCCCTTTCTGGCGCCCGTATCCCTTTACCTCTGAAACCGTCATACCCTGGATACCTATATCCGTAAGGGCCTCTTTTACATCATCGAGCTTGAAGGGCTTTATGATCACCTCTATTTTCTTCATTACATGCTCCTTTATAAGACAGATAATTATGACAAAACCGTAAAAAGCTCTTTATTTAACAGGTCCGTTTTTTGCGCACCCGTAAATTTTGAGAAACAATCAATCATTCCAAAGCGTTAATTTAGCTTGACAGAAACAACAGGGCTACTATATGAATGAATATAAATATAAGTCAATATCTGTCTAATATGCCAATAAAAGCAAGGACTGCTGTTTTGACTGTCAAGGCGTTTATCACCAGCGAAAACACCGCGACCATAACCTGCCCGGTATGCAAGAGAAGCGTGACCAAGGATGTCTCCAAGTTCAGGGATGCCGACAAGTTCATAAAACTCAAGGCTCACTGCCCCTGCGGACACTCCTACACTGTTTTTCTGGAAAGAAGACAGCAGTACAGAAAAAGTGTCGAGCTCCGCGGAACATACAAGCACCACCATCCTGATGCTCCACAGGAAAGTTCAGGGCACTGGGGGACCATGACCGTAGTCGACATCTCGCGCACAGGCATCCGGATGAAGCTCAATGTCACGCCGACCTTTAAGGTGGGGGACCGGATTTCGGTGGAATTCCGCCTTGATGACGCAAACAAGTCCCTTATAAAGCGCGACGTGATCGTGCAAAATATAAAAGGTCCCTATGTGGGAGCCACCTATTCCATGGCCCAGTCCTACGACAATATTATAGGCTTCTACCTTCTTAAATAAATCGGCCCGCACGCACGCTTTTTTAATGCTTAATCCCGCCCGGTTTTTCCCGGATATTTCTCCCATATCCCTATCACCCGCCTGCGGAGTTCCGAAAACCTGTTTTGGGGAAGCACGGCCATTTTCTCCTGCAGGTTCATGCGGTGGACAAAATAGCGGTATATCAGGTAAGCTTGTTTTAAGGCATGGGCTTCCAGGTCTTCTATTATACCGCAGAGGGCAAGCGCGTTTAACTGGCGCACCACATCCGTCCAGCGGCTAAGTTCCTCGTATTTATATCCGTAACGCAGGATAAGAAACTGGACGAGAAATTCAATATCAATTATGCCGCCCCGGTCCTGCTTTAAGTCGAAACTGTCTTTTTTTGCCGGGGCATGCTCCCTTCGCATCCGGTTTCGCATTTCGAGCACCGAGCGCGCCAGGGTTAACGGATCGCGCTTTATTGCGAGCACATCTTCGCGGATCTGCTCAAACCGTTCGACCACCTGCCTGTCTCCCACTACCGGCCTTGCCTTGATCAGGGCCTGATGCTCCCATATCCAGGCATTTTTCCTTTGATACTCCTCAAAGGCTCCTATCCGGCTGACCAGTACGCCGGCGTTGCCGCTGGGCCGAAGCCGGGTATCTATTTCGTAAAGCTTCCCCGTTGCCGTGGGGGCGGAAAGGAAATGAATGATTCTCTGTCCGAGCCTGCCGAAAAACTCACTGTTGTCAATGGGTCTGAGACGTCCGCCCTCTGTGCTGCCGGGCTTTGCGGTATGCAGAAAAACAAGATCCAGATCCGAACTGTATCCCAGTTCATATCCGCCCAGTTTTCCGTATGCAATTGCTGCAAATCCCATGTCCCCGGAGTCTGACCTGATCCCCGAAGGCCGGCCGTAGCGCTCTACCATCTGCCGCCATGTCAGGTGAAGTGCGGCTTCAAGCACTGTTTCGGCAAGATAGGTAAGCCTGTCGCTTACCTTCATAAGGGGAAGATGTCCTGTGACATCTGCCACCACAATTCTAAACGTATTTACCTGTTTGAACACCCGTATTTCATCCATCTGGTATTCAGGGTCATCTTCGGGGAGCTTGGAAAGCCGGTCCCACAACTCTTCCGCCAATTCTTTCCGGCCAAGAGGCGCATACAGAGACCGCAGATCAAGCAGCTCGTCGAGCAGGAGAGGATGAGTGCTTAAAAAAGAGACTATCCAGGGGCTGATACGGGTAAGTTTCACAAGATGGCCCAGGGCTCCGGGATTTTCCAGCAAAAGGGAAATATAGCAGCTCCTGTTTAAAATGGATTCCAGCAGGGGCATGAGCCGTTTCAGCACCATTGCCGGCCTGTCTGTTTCTGCTGCCGCGTTTAAAACCTGCGGCATGAGGCGGTTGAGCCGGTCCTCCGCCACGTTGCCGTCCTTTCCCATGCCCGCCTTTTGCCTGAAATCCGAAATAAGGCGAAGCACTGCCTGCGGCTCGTCAAAACCGGCCTCAGCAAGCAGATCCCTGCCACGCTCCCTGTCTTCGGGTACGAACCAGACGCCTTCAAGGCTCTTTTGCAATTCTGATTCGGTCTCGCCATGTTCCGGGCTCAGCAGCTCGTTGAAATGAAAATGAACCCTGGACATGTGATGACCGAGTTTTTCAAGAAAGGTATCCGGGCTTTCAAAACCCATGCTTTCGGCCAGCCGCTCCAGGGCCGCGGGATCTTCGGGCAGGGTGTGGGTCTGCATATCGTCATGCATCTGAAGCCTGTTTTCGGTATTTCGCAAAAACACATATGCAGAGGTCAGTTCCTCGTAGACTTCGCCGGTCATGCAGCGATCCCCGCGCATTACACGCAGCACCTTCAGGATGCTTCTTTGCTGGTAGGCCGGATCTATGCCGCCTCTTATAAGCTGGAAGACCTGGCCGAAAAATTCGATTTCACGGATTCCGCCATAACCGTGCTTTATGTTGTTATAAAGCCCCTTTCTGGCAACTTCACGGACGATTTTTTGCTTCATCTCCCTTATGGACTCAAATGTTCCGTAATCCAGATAGCGGCGGTATATAAAGGGCTTAAGCCGATCTAAAAACTCCTCGCCCCTTTTGATGTCACCTGCAACTATGCGCGCCTTTACAAGAGCGTAGCGCTCCCACTCCCTGCCATAGCTCTGGTAATAGTTTTCCATGGCATCAAAACTCATCACCAGTGGACCGGCATCACCGTACGGCCTCAGGCGGGTATCAACCCTGAATACAAAACCTTCAGCGGTTGACTTGCCGATTACATCGATTACCCGCCTGGCAAGCCTTGTAAAAAACTCCTCATTTGAAATCTGCTTTTCACCCCCGGCGGTTTCGCCCGCCTCCGGGTAGGCAAACATAAGATCAATGTCAGAAGAAAAGTTAAGCTCCCTGCCCCCCAGCTTGCCCATGGCAAAAACCACCAACTGCTGCGGCTTGCCTGCCGAATCCAGGGGCTTGCCGAATCTTTCGGAGACCCGCGGGTAAAGAAATTCAAGAACTTCAGAGATGCAGGCGTCGGCAAACGCTGAAAGCTCGGCCATGGTTTCAAAAAGATCCGCCCTTTCGGAAAGATCCCTCCAGGCGATGCGCACCATTTCCCGGTGCCGGAGACGTCTGAGCCCGATGCTGAATTCGTTCTCGTCAGCTGATGCGGCGGAGACGGCTTTTACGCGCCTGTCGTATTCGCCCGGCGCATACAGTCTGTCAAGATCCCCGCATTGGGCAAGATCGCAAAGCAGGGCGGGATTGCGAACGCATTGTCTTGCCGCATAATCGCTGAATTTAAACACCTTTGAAATTTCAGCCTCGTCCAGGCAAGCCGGGATATCAATACCGGCAGATTTTGCGGCAACGGCAAAGGCATCGGTTCTGCTGCCTGCACATGATGGGTTTACTTTAGACATAGCGTATATTCCGCAAGCAGGGTCCCCTGCAGATAAGTATTTGGGGGATTTGAAAAAAAACGGTAAAACAGCTCCATGCATTCATCACGCAGCACGTAAGGAACAATCTTTATTTCAGCATCCCTGTAAAGAGACGGAAGATTTTTCAGGCTGCATTTAGTGCCTCCTCCCATAACGTCTTCATACCCGTATACTATCCGCCTTATTCCTGCTATAAGTATCGCGCCGAAACACATCAGGCAAGGCTCCATTGTGGAATAAAGGGTCAGCTGCCCCGGGTTTTCTAAAAAACCTGAATCATAAAGGGCTTTAATGGCAGTAATCTCGGCATGATCTATTTCATTTGCCTTCTGCCCCTTACTGCAGCGCCTCTCTCCGGCCGCAACAACACCTGACGGCCCGGCAATCACGCACCCCACCGGAAACTCCCCTGCCTCAAGGGCGGCCCCTGCCTCTTTAAGCGCGGCCCTCATAAATTTTTCATCAGTTTCTCTCAGATCCATGGCCTTTTCATTAATATTGTTTTCCCGCCACCTCAGATTTATTTATCAATTCGCATTTTCCGACAAAAATTGCAATTTGTAAACCCCGCCGGCCCGTAGCGGAAAAGAATGCAAGAGACATGTTGGTATTTGCAGGAATTGGTGGGAAACCACGGATTATGGTGTTGCCTGGAAAGACACAAAGCCGCAGTCTGATTAGAAAGGGACGCTGGATAAGCCGGGGCAGCCTTTTCAGGCGCTGCATTCGGGCCGGGCATCTGCACGGCTTGCTACGCGGCGTCCGGCGAACTCGCCCCCTGTCGGGGGCTCAAACAAGCGCCGGCCGCCCGGCTCCGCTCGCCGGCAGCTGCCTGCCGGCCCTCATGCAATGCGCCCTCAAAGACCGCCCCGGCTTATTCCGCATGGTACATACCTGCAAGATTGAAGTTTACAAAAACCACTCTGTCAAAAAAAGTTTTCCTTAACCCCATTGGCTTGAAACAGCCCGGAAAGGAATCCTGAAGCTTCCCGGATTTTGGCCAAGGGCCGTCGGGGTGGTTTGCGAGTCGCATTGAGCGCGCAAGCGGTCAGCAGCGAGCAACCTCCCCCAACGGCCCGCCATCCAAAAACAATAAGAGAGGATTTTTTACAGGCACCGCGAAAGCGCCGCAGCACTGCCAGAAAACACAACATGGCAACTCACGCAGGCATTCATCCCACCCGGGCATTTCTTGACAACACCGCAATCAAACGATAATGATCCTGAAAAAGACACTTAAAAAATCTTACAGGATTTTAAATATATCATGGAAAAACAGGACGGGGAAAAAAGCGCGATAGAAAAGGCGGGCGAGGATCTGTTCAACTTTGCGATCGACCGCGAGGACGTAAAGGAGCTCATGGATCAACTGCCGGAATCCGCAGAGGTTAAGACAACCGCGGTGGAATACGAGCTGCCGATTTTAAAGATCATAACCGTGGGGTGGTCTGCGGCCTATCTGATGGAAAACAGCCCGCATAAAAACGAACTGATTCAGGTTTACTGGAACGCGGTGCGCGTTTTTTCGCAGAATCTGTCAGAGACCGCGGGCCTTATGACAGAAAGCGGCATTGACTATTTTGAAGAAATCAAAAAAAGATTCGACCAATACCTGGCGGCAATGAACAGCAGACCTGGTGCCGGCGATCCCAAGGCGGTCATAGGGCCGGAGTTTGCCTGTGCCTGCGGCAACCGGGATGATGTATTTGCCGTACTTGCAGGATCAAAAATGTTTGCCGGCACCATAAACTGCGTAAGGGAATACCTGAAGGCTTTTTCAATAATTTAGCTGTTTTTGCATTCCAGCCATGCAAACCGGTAGCCCTCAAGGACAAGCCCGTTTCCGTTGACAATGCTACAGCCGGCAACCCGGTCTGAAAAATGCGCCGCATCGGTCACTTGGTTTAACCGCCTCTGGGCGATACTCTGTGGGTTATCCGAAAAATTATTTACAATAAGGAGTTTCTGATCCT
The DNA here is from genome assembly GCA_021737565.1 of Desulfobacteraceae bacterium. Lineage (GTDB taxonomy): Bacteria > Desulfobacterota > Desulfobacteria > Desulfobacterales > Desulfosalsimonadaceae > Desulfosalsimonas. The sequence goes on from JAIPDS010000018.1 coordinate 23,875, forward strand.
CATATTCCCGGATGAATCCGAATACATGCGGGTTTCCGGTATCGACCACTTCCATGTTGCCGTTTCGCAGGGCAGCAAGCGCCTTGCGCAGCATGACAAGACGGACAAGTTCGTTGAAGAACCGCCATTCAAGAACTTCCGAATCCCCTATATCCTCTCCTGCGGCCCAGCGCCTGCGGGCCCGGTGGACCCAGCGGCTGTCGGCCGCCTTGGCGGGATCTGACAAGTACGTATAATCATTTAACATGCCCCACTCGTCACCAAGGTAGATAAGGGGAATTCCGCCGGCACTTAGCATGATGCTTCTTAAAAGATTTATGCGCCGCACGGCCTCTTCTATAAGCCCGGCGTCGTTTTTTTCCAGCCCGTATTCAAGCCCGGCAAGGGATGCCAGTGTGCCTGAAATCCGCATATCCCCGGTCTCTGGATTGAACTGAAACGGCAGCCCCTTTGCAAAAGAGCCTGGAAATACGCCGGTATAGAACCGGTTTAAAAAACCGCGGTGGTCCTGAGGGTTTATCCCCATCTCCCATGCGTCATTATCATCAAAGCTCCAGCCTATATCATCATGGCAGCGCAGGTAATTGACCCAGGCGCATTCGGGATGGATTCTGGTGCGCTTTTTCATGGCATGATTGAGAAGCTTTACCTCACGGGTTGCAAGCGCCTCCCACAGAAGCGCCATTAACATGGGATTGTAGGAAAGCTGGCATTCATTCGGAGAGATATAATTTAACACCTCATCCGGATGAACAATTGCTTCTGACTTAAAAAGCAGGCAGGGCGCGGCAATGCGGGCCAGGGCATTGAAAGCCTGCACCAGCATATGGGCTTCCGGCAGGTTTTCGCAATCCGTTCCCAGGCGCTTCCATATAAAGGCCACCGCATCCAGGCGAAGCACCTGGACGCCCCGGTTTGCCAGAAACAGCATCTCTTCGGCCATGGCCCTGAACACAGCCGGATTTGCGTAATTTAAATCCCACTGAAAGCTGTTAAAGGTAGTCCATACCCACTTGCCGCATTCAGGGCTGTAGGTAAAGCACCCCCTGCGCGTATCCGGAAAAATATCGCGCAGGCGATGCTGGTACTGATCCGGCATGGTCCGGTCTTCAAACATCAGGTAATATTCCTGATAATCCGGATCTCCGGCTTTTGCGCGCCGTGCCCATTGGTGATCATCTGATGTGTGGTTCATGACCAGATCAAGCACCAGGCTGATACCCTCGTCATGCAAGGTTCGGGCAAGATAAGATAGTTCCTGCATTGTGCCTATGTCAGGATTTATTGACCGGTAGTCGCTTACTGCATAACCGCCGTCGCTGTTGCCGTGCGGCACGGCAAAAACAGGCATCAAATGAAGATATGTGAGGCCGAGTTTCCTGAAATATTCTATATGGTCGTAAAGCCCGGTAAGATCGCGCGAAAAAAGATCAACATAAAGCACCCCGCCCACCATTTCCTGGGACTGAAACCACTGAGGATCTGCCTCTCTTCTATCATCGAGTTCCCTTAAATATTCCGGCCGCCCGGCCCAGCTGCATGCCGCAGTAATCATAATCTGCTCAAGATGGTAGAAAAAATCATACTGCCACCCGTAGAGCTGGAAAAGAAGCCGGAAAAGCCCCTCCCAGTTTGCCCTGGTACGCTTTTCAAATTTTTGCCAAAGCAGCTTATCTTTTTCATCCCGCGGTCCCATGGCACTGCGCACGCGCGGCAGCAGCCGCTCAAGGGATTTTTGCGCATGTCGCGATATCCAGTCTTTCTGTGCGTTCATCTTATCGTAGTTTTTAATAAGTCTATGATTTTATAATCTGTTTTAATTATCGCACCGGCGCCTGTCAAATACCCCGGAGTTGAAAACACCTTTGAAATGAATACTGTTAAATTATAATATAAAACCGACCATCATCAGAGAGGAGGAGGCAGATGGCACTTCAGCGCCTTGATTCAGATGCGGTTTACAATTACTGTGACAGTGATAGCTTTTCATTTAACACCACCGCGGATATCGAGCCCATAGACGAGCTTAGCCAGGCCCTGTCCCAGCCCAGGGCTGTTGAATCCTTAAAGTTCGGCACGGCCATGCAGCGGCACGGATTTAACATCTTCGCCCTTGGCCAGCCGGGCACCGGCCGCCACGGAATGGTCGGGCAGACCCTGGACAAGAAAGCCAGGCAGTCCCGCGTACCCTCGGACTGGTGCTACGTAAACAATTTCCAGGATGCCAGCCGACCCAGGACGCTTGAATTTCCGGCGGGCCAGGGCAAAAAATTCGCCGAGGACATGAAAAACACCGTGCTGGAAGTAAGAAATGCCTTAAAAGCCTCCTTTGAAAGCGAAGAATATCAGAACAGGCTGCAGTCCGTCCAGCAGGAATTCAAGGATCAGCAGCAAAAAGCTTTTGAAGAAGTAAACAACATGGCAAGGCAAAGGGGGCTGTCCCTGGTGCGCACACCCAACGGTATCGCGTTTGCACCGCTCAAGGAAGACGGAGAAGTAATGCCCCCGGAGGAATACCAGCAGCTTTCCGAAGAAAAACGAAAGGAAACAGAAAAAAAGATAGAGGAACTCCAGGAGGAATCCCAGAAAGTATTTCAGAAAATCCCCCAATGGCAGAAAGAAGTACGCAGGAAAATACAGGAACTAAACAATGAAGTCGCAAAATACGCTATCTCGCCCTTAATCGATGAACTCCGCAACAAATACGGCCAAAATTCTGAAACCGCGGAACACCTGGATGCTGTTGAAAACGATATACTCGAAAACCTCCAAACCTTTATGACCGGCGGTCAGCAGCAGGCCCAGGCCGGGGCCGGCGCGCCGCAGATGCAACATCAGGGCTTTATAAGCGGAGACGAAACTGACATGGACTCTCCCGCAGTGCGCAAATACAAAGTCAACCTGCTTGTGGACAACAGTGAGCGGGAAGGATCACCCGTAATATACGAAGACAACCCCACCTATGCCAACCTTGTGGGCAAGGTGGAGCATATATCCCAAATGGGCGCCCTTATAACCGATTTTAACCTTATCAAGCCCGGCAGCCTTCACAGGGCAAACGGGGGAGCGCTTATCCTGGATGCCCGCAAGGTGCTCACTCAGCCGGGGGCATGGGAAGGCCTGAAAAGGGTACTTAAATCAAAAAAGGTAAAAATAGAATCCCTTGCCGAGATGTTTAGCCTCCTGTCCACCGTGACCCTTGAGCCCGAGCCGATCGGCCTGGACCTCAAGGTGGTGATGATAGGCAGTCCTTTTATCTATTATCTTCTCCAGTATTACGATCCCGAATTCCCGGAGCTTTTCAGGGTGGCCGCGGATTTTGACGTGCAGATGCACAGAAACAAAGAAAGCCAGGACATGTTTGCACGGCTGCTGCGCACCATAATTGACCGGGAAAACCTCAGACACTTCGGCAAAGACGCGGTGGCAAGGATGATAGAGCAAAGCTCCCGCATCGTCGGCGACGGGGAGCGCATGAGCACCCGGATAAAAGAAATAACCGATCTTATGGTGGAAGCCGACTACTGGGCGGGTGAAAACGGAAACACCGGCGTGGAGGCCGCAGATGTTGAAAAGGCGGTGGAATTCATGACCTACAGGTCAGACAGGCTGCGCCAGAGAATCCAGGAGGAAATTGAACGCGGCACTTTGATCATAGACACCCACGGCGAGGTTGCCGGCCAGGTAAACGGCCTTTCTGTCTTAAGCCTGGGCGATTTCATGTTCGGCAGGCCCAACAGGATCACCGCCAGGATACAGATGGGCAAGGGAGAAGTAATCGATATAGAGCGGGAGGCCAAACTGAGCGGCCCCCTGCATTCCAAGGGAGTGCTCATACTCTCCGGATTCCTCGGGGCCAGGTATGCTGCGGACCGGCCGCTTTCACTTAAGGCCTCCCTAGTATTTGAACAGTCCTACGGAGGAATAGAAGGAGACAGCGCATCTTCTGCGGAACTGTTCGCCCTGATTTCCGCAATTGCCGGAATCCCGGTAAAACAGGGACTTGCAGTTACCGGTTCGGTCAACCAGTTTGGACAAATCCAGGCAATAGGCGGGGTCAATGAAAAAATAGAGGGATTTTTCGATGTATGCAGCAGAAAAGGCCTGACAGGAGACCAGGGAGTGCTTATCCCAGAGGCCAATGCCAAGCATCTTATGCTGAGAAAAGATGTTGTGGAGGCGGTTAGCAGGGAAGACTTCCACATATATCCCATAAAAACAGTTGATGAAGGCATAGAGCTTCTTACCGGGACGGCCGCCGGTACTCCTGATGAAAACAACAATTATCCGGAAGGCACCGTAAACGGCATGGTACAGAGAAAACTTGCCGAAATGGCCGATAGCATGAAAAAGTTCTCCCAGGGACAAGAGCAAGGAGGTGGAAGTGAATCCTGAAAAGAAAAACGCAAAACGGATTATACTAAAACGCATCCTGGTCCCCCTGGACGAATCGGAATACAGCCGCGCAGCCCTGGAGACGGCAGTGCAGCTTGCCTCGGCCCTGGGCGCCGAAATATCCGGGCTGTATGTCGAAGACACCGACCTGCTGGAATTGTGCCGCTTTCCTTTTGCCAGAGAAATCGGTGTATACCGGAGCAAACGGCTGGAGCGCTCCGAACTAGAGAGGGATTTTCGCATCCAGGCCGAACGCATCCGCCAAACAATGGCCATTATAGCAAAACATGCCGACATTCCATGGAATTTCAAGGTACGCAGGGGACGGGTCATATCCGAGATACTTGACCAGACAGCCTCTGCAGATCTGACAGTAATAGGCAGGCTCGGCCGTTCCCTGCTGGGGACTTCGGCAGGATCCACGGTTCGGCATCTGATTGAAGAAGGAAAGGCAATGACCCTGATCCCGGGCAGGGGGGCGCGGCTTACAGCGTCCGTATTAACGGTTTATGACGGCTCCGCTCTGTCGGCAAGGGCGCTGGGGATAGCCGTGGACCTGGCCCGGGCGCTTTACGGGCAAACCGAAATCCTTATCCCGGCAGAAGAGGAAAACAAATATAAGGAACTTCGCGACCGGGTTATCTCGGCCGCGGAAGAAGCCCCCGGTGCCGGGGGAATGCGGCTTGGCTTCAGGCAAATCCGCGGAAACCTTCAAAACGCCATTACAACCGTTCTGCAGCCGGAATACAGGCGGCCTCTTGTTCTTCCGCAAGACGCCATGGGGGACTCCCGGGCTATACTCAAGCTGATAAACCGGGTTCACAACCCGATACTGCTGGTGAGGTAAAAGAGGGTTTTTGGTTTGACAATAAGCATTAACAGCGTTTAATGTAACAAGCACGGTACCGGGGAAAACATGTTTAAAGTCAGAGTTCGCTATTGCGGAGGGTGCAACCCGGAAATAGACCGGAGCCTGACAGTGAAGCAGCTTGCTCAGATGCTCAAAGGCCGCGCGCAATGGACCTATGACCAAAAGGCGGAGGCGGACGTAATTCTGCACGTATCAGGCTGCGCCCATGCCTGCCCGGATGAGGAAAATTCATCGCCTGTCCCGCAGCCGGTGGTTTCCATCCAGGGTCTGCGGGTGAACAGGCGGAGCCTAACACCGGAAGAACTGGTCCCGGCGGCCGCGGAAAAGCTTTTGCAGGCCGCCAAAGAAACCCAAGGAGCCTGAGGTTCTTTACTGTTATAATTTCCCTGTAGGCAGCATTAAAAAACCCGGATTTTGGAATCCGGTTATGTATTTGCTTTCTTAATTTCAATAAAGAATATGATTGACAGAAATATTCCGGAGTTTTACTTTAATCAGAAGGTCATTTTTCAGACCGGCTTTATTAGGAGGGCCGGCAAATTTTTAAAAACAAACCATATTTTCCAGAATAGCCGGAGGCAAAATGAGAACCAGACAAGAGTATATTGAAGGGTTAAAAAAACTGCGGCGCAATCTGTATTTCAACGGAGAAAAAATAGACCGGGATGATGAAATACAGATGAAGGCCATAAACGTTATGGGAGTAACCTTTGACGAGGCGGCAAGCCCGGAGGGAGCCGAGCTGTGTACCGCCACCTCGCACCTGACCGGAGAAAAGATCAACCGGTTCTGCCATGTACACCAGTCCGTGGAAGATCTGCACAAAAAACAGGACATGACCCGTTACCTTTGCCGCAAAGTCGGGGGATGCATCCAGCGGTGCATGGGTGTTGACGCTTTAAACGCAACAAATGCGGTATCATATGAAGCCGACAAGATGAACAACGGCAATACCGAATATCACAAGAATTTCCTCAAATGGCTGGAATACTTTCAGAAAAACGACCTGGTAGGCTGCTGCGCCCAGACGGACATGAAGGGCGAGCGCCTGAAAAGACCGGCCGAACAGACTGATCCCGACATGTATCTGCACGTCACCGAGAGGAAAAAAGACGGCATAGTGGTAAGGGGTTGCAAGCTTCACATCTCCGAGGCCTCAATCGCCGACGAAATCCTTGTCGTACCCACCCGGGCTCTGGGACCCAAGGAAAAGGATTACGCGGTGGCCTTTGCCGTCCCCGCGGATCACGAAGGGTTAATCCAGGTAGTTCATCCACACAACGCAAGACCCAGGGATCATTACAAGAGGGGATTTGACGGCGGATACACTGATTCCTACCTTATTTTCGACGACACCTTTATACCCTGGGACAGGGTTTTTCTCTGCGGTGAAAACGATCACGGCGGAATCTGCGCACTTCTCTTCGCCCTGTTTCACAGGCACAGCTACTCAGGGTGCAAGCCGGCCTTGGGAGACGTGCTGCTGGGGCTTGCGGCAACCGCGGCGGAATATAACGGCATTGAAAAAACATCCCATGTTCGCGAAATTTTTTCTGAAATCATCAAGGTTGCGGAACTCGGGTATGCGGCGGGCTATACGGCATCAGACCTGGGCAAGCCGGAAGTCTACATCCCGGGCATGGGCAGGGCTCCTTACGGCCCGGGAAGCTATATACCGGACTCCATTTACGCCAACGTGGGCAGGTGCCTGACAGGGGAGGCGGTTTTCCACGAGCAGGAAATGCTGTGCAATATCGCCGGAGGCTTCCCTGCCACATTTCCGTATGAAACCGATATCCAGAATCCGGAATTAAAGCCGCTTCTGGAGAAATATCTTAAGCGCAATCCGGACGTGCCGCTTGAAGATCAGATCAAGTTCTGGCTCTACTTTATCGACGCAACGTGTTCGGGGGCGGCCGGAAGCATGAACTACGGCAACTATCACGGCGGCGGATCGCCGATCATGGAGCAGATCGCCATTACCTCCCAGTACGACATCAAGGACCGCAAGCGCCTTGTCAAAAGCCTTGCGGGGATCAAAACAGACTAAAAAGCCTCCAAAACTTAATACAAACAGGAGCGGTTATGAGAACAAAACAGCAATGGGTGGACGGCCTCCACAAAATGAAGCCAAATCTTTACATGGGCGGCGAAAAACTGGGCAGAGAGGACGAACGGCTGGTTCCGACCATCAATGTCATGGGCACCACGTTTGATCTGGCCGCCATGCCAGAAAATCAAGACCTGCTGACCGCCACCTCCCATCTGACCGGGGAGAAGATCAACCGGTTCTGCCACGTGCACCAGACCACAGAGGATCTGCACAAAAAACAGGACATGACAAGATTTCTGTGCCGGGAAGTCGGCGGCTGCATTCAGCGCTGCATGGGGGTTGACGCGGTAAATGCAATTTACACGGTCTCCTACGAAGCTGACAAGCAAAACAACGGCTCAACCCAATACCACGACAATTTTAAAAAATGGCTCAAGCGCTTCCAGAGCGAGGACCTTGTGGGTTGCTGCGCGCAGACCGATGTAAAGGGCGACCGCATGAAACGGCCCCATCAGCAGCCGGACCCTGATACCTATGTGCACGTGGTGGAGAAAAGAGACGACGGAATTGTGGTCCGGGGCTCCAAGGTGCACATCTCCGAGGCGGCCATTGCGGACGAAATCCTGGTGGTACCCACCCGGGCGCTTACCAAGGAAGACAGCGACTATGCCGTCTCCTTTGCGATACCGGGCGACTGGGACGGGGTCAAGCACCTGCTGACCGTCCATAATTACCGGGATCGCCAGTACTTCAAAAAAGGCTTTAACGCGGGAAGCTGCGATTCCTACGTTATTTTCGACGACGTGTTTGTGCCGTGGGAGAGGGTCTTTCTGTGCGGAGAGCACCAGCACGGAGGCGTGCTTGCCTTGCTGTTTGCGCTTTTTCACCGGCACAGCTACTCGGGCTGCAAACCGGCCTTAGGAGACCTGTTGCTGGGGACCTGCGCACTGGTTGCCGACGCCAACGGAATTACAAAGGCCAAGCACGTCACAGACAAGCTTGCCGAAATTATCAAGGTCACGGAACTGGGTTATGCCGCGGGCTTTACCGGCTCGGCCCTGGGCAAGCCGGAGCTCTACATTCCGGGTGCCGGTTTCCGGCCTTACGGGCCCGGCAACATGATCCCGCATTCAATTTACTGCAACGTGGGCAGATGTCTGACAGGCGAGGCAGTCTTCCATGAACAGGAAATCCTGGCAGAGATCGCGGGCGGCATGCCCGCCACCTTCCCCTATGAAGGCGAATTCGTCAATCCCGAGACGAAAGACATGGCATACAAATACATAACCAGGTCTCAGACCATGTCCCCGGAAAACCAGGCACAGCTCTGGCGCCATGTGGGGGATATCGCCATATCGGCAAAGGGCGGGTGCTCCAATTACGGGGCCCTTCACGGCGGCGGCTCGCCCGTGATGGAAAAAATCGCCATTGCGAACCAGTATGACATTGACGAGCGCCGCGACCTGGTAAGAAGGATTGCGGGCATGACAAAAGATTAAATAAAAAACCGCTGTCAGCCGACCGCCGGAGGGCATCCCTCCGGCGGTCTTCCGGCATAACCTGTTTTATCCCTGATGCTCTTTTCTCAGCAGGTCGTTAACCGTTTTTACGGGATTAAAGGTTATAAGCGGGATCTCCACGAATACGGTATTCCAGCCGGCCATGGCGCCGTTCCACAAGCCCGGATGCTCCAGGGCCTTTAAATCCCTGCCGTCCTTTGATTTAACCGATATGAAGACTGTCTCGGGATCCACATACCTTGAAAGTTCATATGGGTTTTTGTTCCTGTCGCGCAGGCTTGCAACAATATCAACCGGGTTGAAGTGGGTCAGGCTCTTTAAAACAGCTTGCTGTTCGGCGGAATCAGGATCAATCTGGGCCTTTTCCACTATCTGGAGGGAGCTGCCGCCGTTTTTATCCCTTACCCAGAAAGGACCGCCTCCGGGCTCGCCGGTGCTCGGCACCATGCCGCACACCCGCAGGGGACGCTGCAGGCGGTCGGCAAGAAAATCCTGTTTTTCCTCCGGCGGCGCATCTGCCAGATAATCCGGCAGGCCAATGCACAACTCTTTTTCCACAAATCTTGCGGCCGCCTCTATATCTTCTTCTCCGGCATTATCAGCGGTTATGCGCTCCAGGTGCTCCCGGATTTTTTCCTCTGTCATAAACAAATAACCGCCAAGGACTTTTTTCCACAGGTATGTTTCATCCTTTAGACGATCGGGCACCACGTTGTCCACGTTCTTGATGAAAACCACATCAGCCTGCAGCCGGTCCAAATTGCCGAGAAGCGCCCCGTGGCCTCCGGGCCGGAATACCAGGTTGCCCTCATTGTCCCTGAAAGGCCGGTTTTCCATATCCACCGCAATTGTATCAGTTGCCGGAGACTGCTCAGAGAATCCCACATCATAGCTTACCCCGTAGGCACTTTCATAATCCCCCTGCACCCGGCGGAGCAATCCCTCAAAACCGGAACGGTGCTCGGGAGACACGGTAAAATGAAGCCGGCTGACGCCTTTTCTGTCTTTTACATAAGAGGCGGCCTCCACCAGGTGTTCTTCAAAGGCCGTGCGGGCTCCCCCGGGATATCTGTGAAAAAGGATCAGGCCCTTGGGCTTTGCTGCATAGCCCAGGCCCTTGTCTGAGAGCACGTAATCGATTATTTCAGTAAAATCTCCCTTTTCCCTTAATTTATCGGCATTCAGACCGTCATATTTCATCCTGGAGCAAAGGGAAGGATAGAAGGCAAATTTATCAATATTATCCATGAATTTTAAGACTTCCGAATAATCGCCGCCCTCTTTTTCCGCAAGTTTTGCTACCTCCCGGTATTGAATCCTTTTGTATTGATCAGCGATTTTCAGCAGAAACCTGAACATGCGGGTAGCTGCTCCGGAAGCAGGGACAAACTTGGTTATCTCCCTTCTGGCTGCGTATTGTTCATACATCCGGATATATTCTTCAAGATCTCTGTCTGAGAGCCGCTTTATTCCGTCGCCCACTGTGCAGGGCCGGTCCAGATCAGCATAAACAGCCCCTTTCTCAAAAATGGCAATCTGCTCTTTTACCTTTTCAACACTCAGCCCGCGCCGCTCTATACTGACAATATCATCATTGCTCAGTTCAACCCGATCCATTTTTGCCTGAACCCCCTTGCTTTTATTCCGGTTTATTCAGTTGTTTCTGCTAATATAATACTATATAACCTGATTCGTCAAATAACAGGCTCAAGGCGGCTTTTGTCCGCATTCCATCAAAATATAAAGTGAGGCCCAGAACATAGATGATAACAGCTACATTCGCCAAGGATTAACAGAAAAAAAGCAAATAAAATTTTCATACAGAGTTCCTGGCCTTGATCTAAATTTGATGGATTCGTAAAAAGTCTGATTTTAGATGGCGCCGTAAAAAGTTCAAGATCAAGGCTTGCGCAATTTCGAAGAATGCAGCGTACTTAGCCGTACGTGAAATTCTGAGAAATTGCGCGTAACGCAGATATTGGACTTTTTACG
>JAIPDS010000100.1 GCA_021737565.1 Desulfobacteraceae bacterium
TGTGCTTATTGCGACGGTTCGACATGTTATCCATCTGCGGGCCTAAACGATACCCTGCCGCCTGTTGAAAAGGCCCCGCCCTCCTGCCCGATGAGACAGCATGAAGAGACAATCCGGGAAGGTGCAACCCATTACCACAGGTCAAACATCAGGGAATTTGCCAGGCTGGCCTCAATTCAGGAAGCAGAATGCTACGAGTTCACAGAACAGGGACTTAAAACCCGCATTCCCAGGATAGAGGAAATCATCCAGTTTGCAGACAAATGCAACTATACCACCCTGGGCCTGGCCTTCTGCATAGGGCTTCGAAAAGAAGCCCGCATGATCACAAAACTTTTCGAATCCAAGGGCTTTGAGGTGGCCTCGGTGTGCTGCAAGGTCGGCAGAAGCCCCAAAGAATCAATCGGCCTTAAAGGAGATGAAAAAATACGCGGTTCCGAGGCCATGGAATCCATGTGCAACCCGATTGTGCAGGCCGAGCTCCTGAACCGGCAGAACGTGGATCTTGCGATTATGCTGGGGCTGTGCGTGGGACATGACACCCTTTTTATAAAACACTGCAACGTTGCCTGCACGGTACTGGCGGTAAAAGACAGGGTGCTTGGCCACAACCCGCTGGCCGCGGTATATCTTTCAGACAGTCCCTACTACGGACGGCTGAAAAGAAAGGAAAAACGCCCCGAGCCGGAAGGAGAATGGAAAAAAGTAGATATCACGACGGAAGAATAATCCCTTTTAGGCATTGCGCCTGAGCATCTTTAGGAGCTCTTTTAACGGGCGGGTGTTTATTATGTCGTCTTTGGAGAGCCAGCCGCGCCGTGCCGCGATAATGCCGTTTTCCATCAGGCTTAAATTGTCCGCGCTGTGGGCGTCTGTGGAAAGAGCGATTTTAACGCCCAGCTCCGCCGCTGTCTTGCAGTAGTTGTGGGGAAGATCCAGACGGTCCGGCTGGGCGTTTAATTCAATGACGACCTTTCTCTCCTTTGCCGCTTCTATGATCTTTTCCAGGTCTATGTCCATGGGGTCACGCGTGTTTATCAGGCGGGCTGTGGGATGTCCGAGAATATCGAGGTTCGGATTGTCCATTGCCCGTATGATGCGCTCTGTCTGTTTCTTCCTGGAAAGCCTCTGCTGATAATGCACAGAACCTACGGCAAGATCCAGCTCCCTTAACACAGAGTCGCCCAAATCAAGTGATCCGTCGGGCAGGATGTCTACTTCAATGGCCTTTAAAAGTCGTAAGCCCTTAAGATTTTGATTTACCTTGTCGATATTCTCAATATGGACGCGAAGCTCCTTTTCGTTGAGGCCTCCCGCCATGGCCACTTTACGGGAATGCTCTGTAATTGCCAGGTACCCGTAGCCAAGCGCTTTTGCGGCCTCCGCCATTTCCTCCAGGCTTCCGTGTCCGTCTGTACGACGGGTATGGCAATGCAGATCCCCCCTTATATCGGAGCGTTTGACAAGCTCCGGAAGACGGTTGTCCTCCGCTGCTTCGATTTCGCCAAGGTTTTCACGCAACTCCGGTTCTATATATACCAGGCCTAAAGATTCATATATTTCTTTTTCAGTTTTTCCGGCAATCCGCTTTTCCCCTTTGTAAACACCGTACTCGTTTATCTTAAAGCCCTGTTCCGTGCCAAGTTTTCTGACTGCAATGTTATGTGCCTTTGAACCGGTGAAATAATGAAGCGCAGCCCCGTAGCTTACCCCGGCAACAATGCGCAGATCCACCTGGAGCCCGGAGCGGAGAATAACACTGCTCTTTGTTTTGCCAAGGGCAAGAACATTTTTTACCCCTTCATATGAAACAAAAGATTTCATAAGGTCGTTCTCTGCCCCCCGTCTGCAGGTTGCAAGAATATCGAGATCGCCCACGGTTTCTTTTCCCCGGCGGTAGCTGCCCGCCACCCTGACCTGGCGCACCCCGGTAATGCCTTTTAAATATTTTTCAAGCGCATCGGCAAACGGGGCTGCATCGCTCCACAGCAGACGTTTTTCTCCTGATTTTTTAATTCGTCCCAGCGATTCCAGGATATTTTGCTGGGTTTTTTCGCCAAAGCCGTTTAAATCCGCAATTTTTCCTTCCCTTGCAGATCTCTCAAGCCCCTCCAGGGTTGTTACGCCAAGCTTGTTGTAAATATGGGAAATTTTGCGGGGACCGAGCGAGGGTATTTTCATCAGGTCAAGCAATGACATGGGCAGCTCGTCTTTTAATTGTTCAAGCTTCCCCAGGGTGCCTGTCTCAATTATCTCCCCTATTTTGCCCGCCATGTCTTTTCCTATGCCGCGATACCGGGTGAGATCCTCCTGATCTTTTACCATCTGTGAGACCTGCTCGGTCATACCCTCGATGATGCGTGCTGCCTCTCTGTAGGCGCGCACCCGGAACTGATTCTCCCCTTTAATCTCGAGCAGATCGGCGACCTGGTTTAAAATATCTCGTATTTCGTTGTTGTGCGGTACCATTTTTTATAACCCCGCAGGAATCCAGCGCAACGCAGATATTGAACTTTTTACGAAGCCATCATGCATTAATCAAAACCGAACCAGGAAGTATTCTCAGATAAGGGCACCCGGCCGCTTTCAACCCTGTTGGCCGGAAATTCAGGGTCGGGATATCCCAGTGCGATAGCGATTACGATGGTTTTGCCTTCATCAATACCTGTATAACGCCTTATCATTTCCGGATATAAAATCCCCTGGTCCTCTATGCAGGTGCCCAGCCCGTATTCCAGTGCAATAAGGCATATGTTCTGCATTACCGCCCCGAGATCGAGAAGAGGTCCTGATTCGCCGAGTGCGCGGTCAGCCGATATTATAACTGCGGCAGGCGCGTCAAAAAACCGGAAGCCCCTTTCCATCCACTGCATTCTTTTTTCCGAATCCTGCCGTTCAATTCCCATAAGGGAGAACAACTGTTTTGCAAGCTCCACCTGGCGCTGCCGGAAAACACTGTCTTTGGGCCATTGCCCGGTCAAGTGCTCGGGGCTGCCCGAAATCCCGGACCGGAGATTTTCAATGTTTTCATTGCGGATTTTATCAATAACCTCTCCTGCAAGCACTGTAAACTCCCATGGCTGGGTATTCATGGCAGAAGGTGCATAGACCGCATTTTCAAGAATCTGTTCAATCACCCCGCGGGGCACCGGATCAGGCTTAAAACCCCTTATGCTCTTTCTTTTTCTTACCGCTTCAATAAGGTCCATTAATGCCTCCTGTTTCAAAAACGCTGCATATAAAATCAGCTACCTTGTCCGACCATTTCCGGATAAACGTTATCTGAATTTCTTAAAATCCGGCCTGCGCTTTTCCATGAAAGCGTTTTTACCTTCCATGGACTCATCTGTATTGTAATACATGCCAAGGCCGCCAACACCGAGCTGGGTAACCCCGGCCGTGCCGTCGGTTTCCGCGTGAAATGAATATTTCAGCATTTTCAGGGCTGTCGGGCTTTTCTCCAAAAGCTCGCCGCACCACTTATCCACTTCCTCATCAAGCTGTTCATGCGGTACCACGGCATTTACAAGACCCATTTCCATTGCCTGCTGCGCCGAATACCGGCGGCACAGAAACCAGATTTCCTTGGCCCTTTTCATGCCGACCGCCCGGGCCAGGTCGCCTGTACCGAAACCCGGGTCAAAACTGCCCACCCTGGGTCCGACCTGCCCGAACCGGGCGCTTTCCGATGCAATCGAGAGATCGCAGACCACGTGGAAAACATGCCCGCCTCCGATGGCATATCCGTTGACCCGCGCAATCACCGGCTTCGGGATTGTCCTGATCATCTGGCTTACCTGCTGCCACATCACCTCCAGCGGAAGCACCCCTTCGCCGCCTTCATAGCCCCCGGCATCCCGGATGGACTGATCCCCTCCGGTACAGAAGGCCTTGTCTCCGGCGCCGGTAAATACCACTACCCCTATGTTCCCGTCTGACCACGCATCTGTAAAGGCCCTGAGGATCTCTGAGAGTGTTTGGGTGGTGCAGGCGTTGTACTTTTTGGGCCGGTTTATTGTAACCCGTGCCACTCCGTCTTTTTTTTCATAGACGATTTCAGAAAAATCCATGTGCGGCCTCCTTCCGGGTTAAAAATTTGTATCCCGGCCCATACCTCAAGGTATCCAAACTGCTGATCAAATAAAGACAGGGATATCCATGAGGCCGGACTCGGTGACAAGATGCCGGAAAGTTAATATTTCCGTTTGACGATTAAATAAGTATCGATGGATCAATGCTGCGTCAAGCATTTTTCACCGGCCGGCATTAATTGATCAGACAGTGGGATCAGAGCGAAAAGCTGGGAAAGGAAGCGCATGCCGTTGCCCGACGGCAAATCGGAAAAAGGCCGTCGTTTTCTTTTTGCATACCCCCTGCCTGTTTGCTATAGTACCATAACTTAGACAGCAGACCTTATTAACGCAAGCACTGACAAGGAGATCCCTCCGATGGCTATCAGCCGGGAACTTTTAGACATACTTGTATGTCCGAAATGCAAGGGCGAGATTTATTTAAATCAGGACGAGGACGGGCTGATCTGCGAGAACTGCAGGCTTGTCTACGAAATTAGAGATGATATTCCCGTAATGCTGATCGACGAAGCCAGGCCGACAGAGCAGTAAAAAACCTTATATGTTATGGTTCGTTACAGGTATTAGAAAAAATGAGCCGGCCTGCGTTACCCGCACCTGCAAAACTCGTCGTCGGAGCTTTTACGGCCGAGCGCGATCTTATTGTACCGGTTGCACAAAAGCTTTCAGAGAAATTCGGGGATATAGACCTTATAAGCAACTGGTTTGCTTTTGACTTCACCGATTACTATGAACCGGAAATGGGTACAGGTCTTCTCCGCCGCATGATGGCTTTTAAAAACCTGGTCTCCCAGGACTCGCTGGCGGAAATCAAGCATGCAACAAATGAAATAGAGGCGCAATACAGCTCAAAAGACAGGCGCAGGATCAATATCGATCCGGGATATTTACTGCGTGAACGTTTTGTGCTGGCGACCGGGAAAAATTTTTCCCACCGTATATACACAGGCCGGGGAATTTATGCTGACTTGACGCTGGTGTATCAAAAAGGCGCTTTCCGCCCGCTTCCCTGGACGTATCCGGACTACATTGCCCCGGACATGCTCGACTTTCTGCAAAGGGTTCGCAGCAAATACATTTTCGATCTGAAAGAAATAAAAGAAAAACACCATGATTAAAAGCATGACAGCTTTTGCCGGGGCCGAACACCTGGAAAACGGAATAACCACAACAATTGAAATCCGGGGATATAACAGCCGCTACCTGGATCTGGCCGTGCGGCTTCCCGGCTGCTATGCGAGCCTTGAAGATTTCATCAGGCAGAAAGTCAGCAGGAAAATATTTAGGGGCCGCATGGAGATCAGGGTGTTTATAAAGGAGCCCGGGGCCGAAACCCGCAGTTTCATAATCAATAAGCCTCTTGCAGATGCCTATTATAACGCCCTGGACGAATTAAGGCATCATCTTGATATTAAAGAACCGGTCAGCCTCTCCCATCTTGTCAATACATCGGGCATAATTGAAAGCACGGAAAAAGAAAAAAACATGGAGGCCGTGACCGCCTGCCTGAAAAAAACCTTAGACGATGCCCTTGAATCCTTTGAAGACATGCGGGCAAAAGAAGGCAGGGCCATGGCCGAAGACCTCGCCGGGCGGCTCGATTATATAAGCAACACCATAGAACACATAGAAAGCTTAAGCCAGGGCCTTCTGGAGTATTACCAGCAGCGTTTAAAAGGGCGCATCCGGGAGCTTACCCGGGAGGCGACCGAAATTGATCCTTCCCGCATCGCCCAGGAAGCCGCTCTAATGGCCGATAAAAGCGATATCTCCGAGGAACTGACAAGGGCAAAAAGCCACGTGGATCAATTCAAACAGATCATGGAATCAAGTGAACCAGGGGGAAAGCCGCTGAACTTTCTGCTCCAGGAGTTTACCCGCGAGTTTAACACCATGGGCGTAAAAGCAGCCAGTGCCGATATATCCCATGCCGTGGTTTCAGCTAAAACAGAGCTTGAAAAACTCAGGGAACAGGTACAAAACATCGAATAATCAAACTTTTTAACCGGGAAAATCGCAGGAGCCTTACATGGACTACAATTTGTTAAACATCGGTTTCGGCGGCACAGTCGTCGCCGACGAGGTTATCGCCATTCTCTCTCCTAATTCCGCTCCCATGAAAAGGTTAAGAGACGATGCCAGGGATGAAAACAGGCTGATCGACGCCACCCACGGCCGCAGGACCCGCTCGATAATCATTACAAAGACCAACCACATCGTACTCTCAGCCATGCAGGCCGAAACCATCTCCCAGCGTTTTCTCACGCTCAGGGAAAAAGAAAAGGGAACAGAAAAGGAAAAAGGGAAAAAAAGCCAGAAGGCCTAAATCCGGCATGGACAAAAAAAAAGGACAAGCAGACGATCAGCCTTCCCGCAAACCCGCTGCCCCAGGCAGGAAGGGACTTCTTTTTATTCTTTCCGCCCCTTCAGGAACCGGCAAGAGCAGTTTGTGCAGGCGCATCCTTTCCCGGTTCCCAGACATTTGCTACTCGGTTTCATATACAACCAGGCCGCCCAGGAACGGGGAGATTGAAGGCAGGGATTATTACTTTATTTCCAGGGAAAAATTCGAGGAGATGATCAGCAAAGGACAATGGGCGGAATGGGCGAAAGTTCACGGCAATTACTACGGCACATCTGCCTACCTGCTAAGGCGCGATCTTTCTGCCGGAAATGATGTATTGCTTGACATAGATGTAAACGGTGCTCGCCAAATCCGGAAACGATTTACCGAAAGCGTGCCTGTTTTCATAATGCCCCCTTCTGCCGAAGAGCTCAGGCATAGGCTTGAAAAACGCAGCAGCGACCCCCCGGAAGTAATTGAAAACCGCTTAAAGGCGGCAGAAGAGGAAATGGCATGCAGAAATGAATACCCCCATATCATCGTAAACGATGACCTGGAAAAAGCCGCGGATAAGCTTGCTGCACTGATTAAAGATTACCGCGGATCAAAGAAAAGCTCCGGACAGGTGGACACGGACTTGTTTAAACCTTGAATCCTTCAAATTATACAAAAAATGACGTTGTTTTTGGAATTCATCCCGTAGCCGAGGTTTTGTCCGCAGGCAGAAGGCCTGTTTACAAAATCTTTATAAAGCGCGGCAAAACCGGCAGGCGCATAAACGAAATAATTGAACTGGCCCGCAGCCTCGATATCCCGGTTGAATCAAAGACCGGCCGGGAAATAACAGAACTTGCCCAAAATCCGCACCACCAGGATATCGCCGCAAGCACCGGCCCCTACCCGGTTATGAGGTTTAAACAGATGCTTGACCAGGCCGGAAGCTACGGGGATGAGCTTTTCTTTCTGATAATAGACAGCGTGTCAGATCCGCAGAATCTCGGGGCCCTGGTACGCAGCGCTGTATGCACCGGCGTATCCGGCATCATTGTTCCAAAAAACCGCTCAGCCTCGCCCACTGCCGCGGTATCAAGGGCATCAGCAGGCGCCCTGGAGCATGCCGGTATCTGTGTTGTCACAAATCTTGCTAATACAATGAAGGACTTGAAAAAAAATCATTTTTGGATTACCGGTCTGGACCAGCAGGGTCAGCAGCCTGTATACGAAACAGATATGACGGCAACGCGCGCGCTTGTAATCGGAGGAGAGAATACCGGTATCCGCCCCCTGGTCAAGAGGCACTGCGATTTTTTGTGCCGGATACCGCAGACCGGGCCGATAAATTCGTTAAATGCCTCCGTTGCAGGCGGCATAGCCCTGTATGAAGCCATGCGCCAGCGAATACAGAAGACGAAAAAAACCTTATAAACCGGAAGTGGCATTTTAGTGCCGATACAGGAAAGGATCAGCATAAGATGAGCAGTGCAGAAAAAATCAAAAAAGACGAAAACGGGCGGCTGCTTGTGCCCGACAGCGTTATTATTCCCTTTATAGAAGGCGACGGAACAGGTTCTGATATCTGGA
>JAIPDS010000019.1 GCA_021737565.1 Desulfobacteraceae bacterium
CAAGTATCTGGCATCTTTTCCCATGCCGGCTACTTCCCCATATTTAAATCCGTCAATTTCAAAAGGGGCAAATTTCATGCATTTTTGATGATCATCAATGCATTCAAAGAGGATTTGAAAACCGGCCTCTTTGAGTGCCATCTGATAGTTCCTGTAAATTTCCAGAGACGAGTGTCCTTCGGGGCCCTTGTAGACGATGCGGGTTACTTCGCCTTCAAAAGCGGTTTTTTCAACTTCATCCTCCTCCATTCCCGTGGCTAATTTAAGCCGGTCGTAATTAAAATGTTCATAAGCTCTAATGACCGAACCCGCAAACCGGGAAATCATGGGATGATCTTTGCTCCCTTCCTCATCCTTTTCGGCCCCGGCAAAGGTTGAGACGGCGCCGGAAAAAACAAAAAGCAATATAACCGAAAATAAAACAGCTTTTTTAAACATGTGGAAATCTCTCCCTTGTTAAAATTTGATTTTCGGGGTTTTTAGACGGTGAAATCTGGTGTTTGAAAGATTGCTTGCAAATAAAATAAGGTGAATTGTCTGATAAATACCTAACATAGAGCATTAAACCCTGTCAAATTTGATGGTTTCGTAAAAAGTCTGATTTTAGATGGCGCCGTAAAAAGTTCAAGATCAAGGCTTGCGCAATTTTGAAGAATGCAACTTACTTAGCCGTACGTGAAATTCTGAGAAATTGTGCGTAACGCAGATATTGGACTTTTTACGGTGCCATCATATTTGACAGTTTGATAACCGGGAAATATCTTTGACGAGCAGACAGGAAAAGAGGTATGGCAAAAATGCAGTGCAGCCCAATAAAAGGAGGCGTAGAATGTATGACAATGAAGAACTCTGCCAGAAAATCAAGGATATATATCCGGATATAGGCGAGTGCGGAATCGAAGTGAAAGTGGATTATGATAATGAAAAAAAAGCGTGGATCGTGGACCTGAAAAAAGATCACCATGAGTTGAAAACACATCTCGAAGCCGAGGATGCAGAAACCTGCATGAACGGGAAACAATGCATAGGGCTCGGGCTTCAGATAGCCCAGCTCAAGGAAAACATAAAGAGCGTATAAAGCTTTCGGCCTGCAAACCAACCCCCCGACATTTGCTTGACTCAGGCATTTGTAGTGATATGGTATAAGCTTGTTGCGCATAATGCCGGCAGAATGCCTGCTGCGGCCCGTTTTTCAGGGAGCCGCGAGTCACCGGAATCTTGAATATTTCAGGGAAAAAGCCATGCCGGAAGACAAAATGACCGGGGTGCTGGCGGAAAAACAGAATTTGATGCGGGTCCTTGACAATCTAAGGGAGGGCATTATCGCCCACGACTTAAACCGGAGGATATTCTTTTTCAACCGCGAGGCCGAGCGCATTACAGGCTACAGCAGGGATGAAGTGTTGTACAGGGACTGCCACGAGGCCTTTGGCGAACCTTTCTGCGGCCAGCATTGCCTTTTTGACGACGGCCGGGAAAATGATATTGATAATTTTCCCGAGAATATAGAATATCCGGTTAACATCATAACAAAAGACGGCCTGAACCGTAAGGCCGAGATTTCTGTTTCGCCCATCCGGGACGATTCCGGGCATATGGTCGGAGTGCTTGCCTCGATTAACGATTTGACCGAACTTTTAGAGCTGAGATTCAAAACGGCCGAATTAAAGGGTTTTTCAAACATAATCGGCCGCGATTCAAAAATGCTCCAGATTTTCCAGCAGATACGGGATCTGTCGGGATATGATTATCCTGTTAATATTTCAGGAGAAACCGGTACAGGAAAGGAACTGGTGGCAGAAGCCATTCACAACGAAAGCAGAAGAGCCGGAGCACCGTTTGTGCCCATAAACTGCGGGGCTCTACCGGAGGGCCTGATTGAAAGCGAGCTTTTCGGCCATGTAAAGGGAGCGTTCTCAGGGGCGATCAGGGACAAGCGCGGCAGGTTTGAACTCGCCCATACCGGCACGGTTTTTTTGGATGAGATTGCAGAACTTTCAAATTCCATGCAGGTCAAACTGCTAAGGTTTCTTCAGACCGGCAAATTTGAAAAAGTCGGGGCCGAGAAGACCACATCGGTTGATGTCCGGATCATCAGCGCCACCAACAAGGACTTGAAAAATGAGATAAAAGAGGGCCGCTTCCGGGAGGATCTTTATTACAGGTTAAATGTCATACCGATTTACCTGCCTCCTCTGCGCGAGCGCAGAAACGATATACCGCTTCTTATTGAACATTTTCTGGATCAGCATTCACGGGAACACGGACACAATAACCAGATGTCGGTTTCAAATGAGGCACTGACATTGATGATGGATTATGACTGGCCCGGAAATGTTCGCCAGCTTCAGAACGTGCTTCAGTTTGCAATTGTAAGAAGCGGGGGCCAGGCTATCAGGTCTCTGGATCTTCCCGCTGAATTTCGAACGGCAAATCCCGGTGAGCGGCGCAGGGGACCGTATAAGAAGCTCGACGTTGAAACAGTGCGCGCAGCTCTTCAAAAAACCGGGGGAAACAAGGCCAGGGCTGCAAAAATCCTGGAAGTGGGGCGGGCCACTTTATACAGATTCATCCGGGAATTTCCCGAGGCAGTGCCCGAGAGATAGCCCGTATTTTTATAACCGCCAGGCAAGCTCCCGGCCCGGCCCGATTCCATTGATGTTTATGTCTGCGTCATAGACAAGGATTTCGACACCGTTTTTTACGGCTTTTCGCAGTTCCTTTCCGTAAGCAGGATCAATTTATATATTTTAACCAGCGTTCCCGGCTTTAATTCCGGCCAGTTTATGAAACATAACTGTTCCATAATTCTTTTTGATACATTAAAATTGCAGTTACTGCAAAGGCATTATTTTTGAAGGCCCCGTTTTGACGCCCGGCAGACAGCGGTTTTTGTTTTTTTATGCCGGCAAGGCGCAATATATTGTTTTATGGCATGAAATTTGTTTAATCTTTCTCAAAAGGTTTGAAATTTCTTTTTCGCCTGCCAAAGAGCGGAAAAAAAACGGACCTGAAGATTTTTCCTTAATTTATGGACCTTGGGTATTGAAACCGGCGAACGAAAATATTAAAAAAACACTAAGGCTTGTAAGAGTTATGCTGAAGCTGGCCGATGAAGGCGACGCGCACAGGGAAGATGTGGGGTGCGGTGTTTTATACGGAATCCTGCGGGATGCCGGCTATAAGATTAAAAAGACGGCCGAGGCTGAAAAACAGGCCCATATTAAAAAGGGCAGATGGGACTGAGGCCTCGGTTTATCCGGTACCGTCACAACCCGCAGGGATCTGTCAGCAATTCGGTTGGCGAAAAACATTTGAGGCATTATTTTTGTAAATGCCGGTTTTTTTAACCTACAAGACGGATGGAGGAAATGATGGCTGCATTTGATTTCAGCGCGGACGACATTTTTAAATTAGCAGAAGAAATCGAGGTGAACGGGGAGCAGTTTTACCGAAGGGCCGCCAAAGAGGTGCCGGATCAGGCAGGAAAGGATATGCTTCTGGGCCTGGCTGAGATGGAAAAGGAGCACAAGAAGTCTTTTGAGCAGATGCGTTTAGAACTAAAGGACAAGGAAAAGGCGGATACGGCGTTTGACCCTGAAGGCGAAGCGGAAAATTATCTTAAGGCCCTGGCTGATATCCGTGTTTTTTTTGAGAAGCCTATAGATACGTCTTCCATGAAAAATATTTTAAAAGATGCCATTCAGGCGGAAAAGGACTCCATTGTGCTGTATCTGGGCATGAAGGAACTGGTCCCTGAAAAATTCGGCAAAAACCGCATCGATAAGATTATTAAAGAAGAGATGGGCCATATCAGACAGCTTAGCAGAGAGCTTAAAAAACTGAAAAAATAACAGCCTGCAGCTGTTGTTCCAAAAAAACAACCATAAGGGAGGGGGTTGCCATGCCAAGCTGGAAATGCACTAACTGCGGATATACTTTTGAGGCGGATGTTCCGCCGAACCAGTGTCCGTCGTGCAAGCAAAAGTGTGAATTCGTGGATAATTCCTGTTATACGCCGGATTGTGCGGATACCGGCCGCGATGACAGGATCGGGTCGAAAAAACATTAACTCTGGTTAATCACTGAACCCTAAAATTCCGGAATGTTATGAGTGGCAAGTCTGTTTTTTCCTTAACCTGGGTTTTCACACTGGCCCTGCTCCTTTGCATTGCAGTGGTGCCGTCAAGGACTTCTGGAAAGGACGCCCCCGGGAAGGCAGCGGAGATGATTATCCTGGAAGGGGGGGGCACTTGGAAAGGTGCAGTTTCCCCATCAGCTTCATAAGCAGACTTTGGGTGACTGCAGTAAATGCCATGCTTTGTATTCAGAGGGAAAAGGGGCGATCAGGGCGGCTCAGGAGGCAGGAGAGCTGAAAAAGCAGCAGGTTATGAATACCCAGTGCATAAAATGCCATGTGGAACGGCAGTCTGTGGCAGCGCCGAGCGGTCCCACAAAGTGCGCCAAATGCCACCGGCGATAGGACAGGACTCAGGTCCCGTGCAGGCGGTCTTATAAAAAAGATGCGCTGTTTGCAGTCAAACAGCAAACATTTAACCCATAGGAGACAAAGGAGGAAGGGGTATGGATAAGTATGTATGCACCATATGCGGCTATGTCTACGATCCGGCACAAGGGGACCCGGACAACGGGATCGAGCCGGGCACCAGCTTCGAGGATCTGCCGGATGACTGGGAATGCCCGGTTTGCGGAGCCCCCAAATCGGATTTTGAAAAACAGTCATAGAGGTGTAAGGACCGGTTTCAGGTCCGCCGGTGATGCGGTCCTGAAACCGGCTTAAAGTCTTTAAATCAGAAGGACAAATAGGGTAGGGCGCCATGAAACCTGTTGAAATTGCAAAAGGAGTTTATCACGTAGGCGTGCAGGACTGGAATATCCGGGATTTTCACGGCTATTCAACAGAGCGGGGAAGCAGCTACAATGCTTATTTGATTGTGGATGATAAAATTGTGCTCATTGATACTGTCAAAAAGGACTTTGCCGATCAACTGCTTGCAAATATTTCCTCCGTGGTGGATCCGAAAAAGATAGATTTTGTGATAAGCAATCACACGGAGATGGATCATTCCGGGGGTCTTGCCCGTGTTATGCATTACATAGGCGAAGACAAACCCGTATTCTGCTCAAAGATGGGGCATAAAAATCTTTCAAGTCATTTTACCCAGAAATTCAACTACAGGCCGGTTGAAAACGGAGAGGAAATCTCCACGGGCAAAAGGCAGTTCGTGTTTCTTGAAACCAGAATGCTTCACTGGCCAGACAGCATGTTCACCTTTGACAAGTCGGAGGGCATACTTTTTTCAAGCGATGCGTTCGGCCAGCACTATGCCGGCTATGAAATTTTCGACGATGTGGTGGGTCATGCGATAATGCCGCATGCCAAGAAATATTTTGCCAATATTTTGCTTCTCTACGCCCCCAGGATTTTAAAGCTGGCCGACCAGATAACGGAAATGGGCCTTGACATCAGGATGATCTGCCCGGATCACGGCATTATCTGGAGAAAGGAGCCGTCAAAGATAATCGATGCCTATGTGACATGGAGCAGGCAGATTCCGGAGAAAAAGGCGGTAGTGGCCTATGATACCATGTGGAAAAGCACCCGCACAATGGCCGAAGCCGTATCAGACGGCATAGCTGAGACAGGCGTGGCTGTAAAACCCATTCATATCAGGAGTTCGGACAGAAGCGAGATCATGACGGAGCTGCTTGATGCAAAGGCCGTGATAATAGGCTCGCCAACCATAAATAACAATATTTTTCCCACTGTTGCGGACCTGTTAACCTACGTAAAGGGCTTTAAGCCCAAAAACCGGATAGGAACGGCTTTCGGCTCCTACGGCTGGAGCGGCGAGGCTGTGAAAATTATCCGCCAGGAGCTCGAGGCCATGGGCGTCGAAATTATAGACCAGGGGCTTCGCATCCAGTATGTGCCTGATGTGGATGCAGTGGCCCAGTGTGTTGATTTTGGTCGGAAAATAGGCGAAGCGGTAAACGGATAACAAATCGGTGGCGGAACCAGAGCTCGAACTCTCAGAATGCATCAGGTGCGGGGTGTGCGAAGAGGTCTGCCCGGAGGTTTTTATGATCACGGAGTCGGGCTATGTGCAGGTGGCGGCCCTTGATCGCTATCCGCAAGAGTGTGTGAACGAGGCAATAAAAAACTGCCCGGCCCGGTGTATTCGGTGGATATGCTGATATTGCAGGAGATGTGTTATGACAAAGAAAGTGGCGCTTTTTGTGTTTAGGGATGATCCCATGTGCTTTGTACATGTCCTGTTAAATACGCTGGATATGCATGAACGCGGCCATGACGTGCGGATGATCATGGAAGGCGAGGCTACCAAGCTGCTGCCCGGGCTGGAAAAAGAGTCAACGGCGGTTCCAAAAATGTGGAAGCAGGTAAAGGAGAAGAACCTGGTTGCGGGAGTTTGCAAAGCGTGCTCCACACAGATGGGAACCGCCTTTTCCGCGGAAAAACAGGGCCTGCCTCTTCTCGATGACATGTCAGGCCATCCCTCGTTTGCCGGGTTCATTGCCCAGGGCTGCGAAATACTGGTGTTCTAGATTTGGCAGGTACCAGGGCTCTTAAAAATGATGTGCGAAGGCTGCTTTCAGATCCGGACCGCCAGAGGGTTTTGGAAACGGTCTCTTCCCAACGGCCCCGCAGAATCATTAACGCCCTTATTGCAAGGTTCTATGACGAGGATGCTTTAGTACGGTGGCGTGCAATAGCGGCGGCGGGCGCTGTTGTTTCAGGACTTGCCCGGAAGGACCGGGAATCTGCAAGGGTGGTTATGCGCAGGTTCATGTGGATGCTAAACGACGAGTCAGGTGGCATAGGCTGGGGTGCTCCGGAGGCAATGGGGGAAACGACCGCGTTGAGTCCCGCTATGGCAGATGAATACGGGGAAATACTGTGTTCATTTGTTTATCCGGATCGCAATTTTCTGGAGCACCCCGGACTTCAGAGGGGATTGCTCTGGGGGCTGGGACGCTTGGCACAGGCCTGCCCGCAAAGGGTCAAAGAAGCTTTGCCCCATATTCTTTCCTTTATGAAGTCAAAAGATCCCGTACACAGGGGGCATGCGGCCTGGGCTGCGGGAAATATCAAAGACCCCCGGGCTCTTAAAAGGCTGGAGCTTCTTTTTTCCGATCACGGGCAGCTCGATTTTTTTGAAAACTGGCATATCCGAAGGACACGGGTAGCCGAGCTTGCCCGGCATGCCGCAGGTGGAATAACACGAAGAGAAAGGCAGGGCTGATGTATGTTCTCGGCCTTCAGGGGAGCCCGAGATTAAAGGGCAATACAAATTTTTTGCTGGATGCATTTTTAAGCCGCCTTAAAGAAAAGGGCGCGGTAACCGAAAAGGTGCATGCGGCCGGCCTTGACGTCAGGCCTTGTAAGGGCTGTGGGTATTGCGAGAAAAAAGGCGTCTGCGTGATTTCAGATGACGAGATGTCTTCGCGCATGTATTTTCTTTTAAGAAGGGCCGATGCAGTAGTGCTTGCCTCGCCTGTGTATTTCTACAACTTTCCGGCGGGAATCAAGGCCGTAATTGACCGTAGCCAGACCCTGTGGTCGGGAAAATACAAGCTCGGTCTTGATGATCCGGGACGCCCCTGGCGCAGGGGTTTTCTGCTCTCGGTGGGCGCCACAAAGGGCAAAAATCTGTTTGACGGCATGGGCCTTACTGCCAGGTATTTTTTTGACGCAGTCGGGGCGCAATACACGGATTCCCTGACATACAGGAGAATAGAGGAGCCGGGGGATCTTGAAAAACACGGGGGGATTAAAGAAGATGTAAAAAACGCGGCAAGTGTTCTTGATCCGCTTTTTTCCCGTAAAAGGATATTGTTTGCATGCAGGGAGAACGCCTGCCGGAGCCAGATGGCCTCGGGATTTGCCCGTTATCTGGCAGGCGACAGAATAGAAGCCTTAAACGCGGGAAGCACTCCTGCCGAATCCGTAAATCCGGTAATGCAGGAGGTCATGGCGGAAAAAGGAATTGACATGGGCTTTCGCGGCACCCGCTCCATAGAAGACGCCTTATCAGAGACAATCCCGGAAATGATTGTTACCATGGGGTGCGGCGAGCAGTGCCCGTATGTTCCGGGTGTTTCTTACGAGGACTGGGACATGCCCGATCCATCGGGTGCGGATATTGATTTCATGCGCAGGGTGCGAGATATGATCGAGGAAAAGGTTAGGCGGCTTATAGAAACTCAGCTCTGATCAGGCTCCTTTTCAGGGCCAAAGCAAAATTCCTGGAAATCGAAGTTTTCAAGGTCGATATAAAGCATGCGGTTTTTTAAGATCCTCCCCCTGCCGAGAAGGATTTTGACAGCCTCCATGACTTCGAATCCCGCAATAATTGCAGGGGTTGGCCCGGGCACTCCCATGACCGCCTCAGGGGATGCGGCCGGATCCCGGGAAGAGGGCTTACCATTGTTTCCGTAGATGATTTCAAGCCCCTTGTCCTCCGGAAAAAGCGTCATTACCTGTCCCTCGAATCCTGAAATTGCCGCATGTATAAGGTGGATGCCCGCCTTTCTGCAGGCGTCCGCAAGCGCCAGCCTGGCAGATATATTGTCAAGCGCATCTATTGCAATGTCTGCCCCTGAAAGAATGTCCGCGGCGTTTTCACCGGTCAGCCTGATTTGAAAAGTTTTTATCTCCACTGCGGGATTAACCGAATTGATCATGTTTTGCGCGGCTTTGCTCTTATGCATACCCATTGTATGCTTTGTTGCCGTAAGCTGGCGGTTTAAGTTGGATTCCTCGAAAACATCCGGATCTGCTATATTAAGCCCGCCTATGCCCATG
The DNA here is from genome assembly GCA_021737565.1 of Desulfobacteraceae bacterium. GTDB lineage: Bacteria > Desulfobacterota > Desulfobacteria > Desulfobacterales > Desulfosalsimonadaceae > Desulfosalsimonas. Next base: position 8,849 of record JAIPDS010000019.1, read on the forward strand.
CGGGCAAGCAGCATCAAAACGTTTGCCCCCAGCCCGCCTGCGCCGATAACCGCGGCACAGGATTCTGCAAGCTTAAGCTGTTCTTGCGCGGAAATGCTCTGTGCGTTTCGCATGTAGCGCACCGGCCATATGCCCGAGCCGAGCGCTGCCATATAGATCTGCCGGAGGCCTGTTTTCAAACCTCCGGCGGCCTCAATAGCGTCTGATTCATGTAAGACATTTATTTTTCTGCCCCACGGGGCGGTAATTTCATTTGCCAGGCCTGAAATTACCTCATCCGGTGTTTTATTTTTATAATCAATCATGTATATTAATTTACAGAAGGTTTATAAAAACCACATTTTCAATCGCATAATCACTTTTTATTATGGAACTCGAAGTCTATTTATATGCCTCCCTGGCAAAATACCTGCCGGACAATGCTTCCGGCAAGGCTGTCAAGGTTTCCGCACAACCGGGAAGCACTGCAAAGCAGATTCTGGGCAAACTCGGCGTACCTGAAAAAGAGGTAAAAATAGCATTTATAAACGGAATCAGAAAAGAGCTTGACGCCCCTGTGTCCGATGGCGACAGGGTCGGATTTTTTCCGCCTGTTGGGGGCGGATAAAATAAGCCGGCTTCAGCCTTCGGCCACAACCCTTATTTTCACCATCGTTGTTTTTTGTTCGAACAGCCCGGCCACCTCTGAGACATCATCTGCCGGGCTGCCGTTTATTTCAGCCCTCAGGGCCCTGTTTTCAAGCACGTTTTTTTCCGGTTTCCAGAAATTTTCAAAATCCTTTATATCCATTGTCACGCCGTTTTCAAGCAGGGTGTTTCCCAGGTCTTCTGCTACCTGGTTGAAGCATTTGAGCGTTACCGGAACTGTTTCGCCGTTAAAGTTATTTTCATCTCCGCTGCTGTTTTGCAGGTATCCGGCTCTCATCCCGCTGTATATCCCTTTTTTTCTGAATGCCGCGCCGAAAACCCCCGGCATGGCGGCTGAAAGCGCTATGGTGCAGGGTCCTGTTATGAGGGTTTGTACAGGGTCATCCACTGCATGGCCGTTCATGAAAATTGTCTGAATGCTGTTTTCCAGATAATTTTCATCAGCCGGAAGCACTGTTTTTAAAAATTCCTTTACAGAAATGCCCGGGCGGGTCTCAAGCCTTATTCCGCGGGATATAAGAAGGCGCATAAAGCTTATCATCTTTTTGGGGACTGTAAGTTTAAGCTCGGCTGTATTATGACTGGGCATGGGGTTTTCCGATTGTAAAGAACAGGCGGCGGCAGGCCCTGAAGCACTTTTTTCAGACCCGCCGCCGCGGATTTTCCTTGTATTGTTTCCTAGAAGTTAAATACTGTATCCAGGTCGCTGTCGCTTACCTGGAAGGTGACGTTGTGGGGTGCAAGAGCTTCTTTTCTGAAATAATCCGGCAGACGGTCGTCCTTGGAGGAAAATCCCGCCTGCTCGTTAAATTCGCGTTCCAGTTTCAGCACCTTTTTGCCCAAATCACTGAAATCATCCGCGGTGAAATTCAGCCCGTGAAACGAATTGATCATATCTATCAATGCCTGAAAAGTCTCCTGCTGATCGAGAATGGCAAAGGCTATAAACAGGCACATACCCGTGGAATCAATTGCAGCGGTTGCCACCTGCAGGTCGCGGGAAAGATCGACCTGGCCTTCGGGTTTCAGTGCGTCCACGTTTCCGCCCACGCCAAGGATGTTTGCCGTGACAGCGTAACCGGCGGTATGATCCGCACCCATGGTGGTTGTTGCATAGGTGACTCCCATGCCCTGGACCGCCCGCGGATCGTATGCCGGCATGGACTGGTTTTTAACCACAGGAACCCTTTCCACGCCGAATACCTTGCCTGTTATCCCTGCTCCGCTTCCAAGGATTCGGCCCAGGGGTGTGCCCTTGCCCACCTCTTTTACAAGTTCAATGGCTTTGTCAGCATCGCCGAATTCCGCAAGGCCGGCCTCCATTGCAACGCCTATGGTAGCGCCCATTTCAATGGTGTCCAGGCCAAAATCATCATCAAGCCTGTCAAGCATGGCAATGGCATCCAGATCATCTATGCCGCAGTTGCCGCCGTGAGACCACACGGTTTCATATTCGGGCTGTTTGGTAACATAGTTTCCGTCCTTGTCCACCCAAATTCCTGAGCAGCGGATCACGCATCCCCTGTGACATCCGTGGGTGGCCTGGCCTCCCCTTGCGGTTTCTGTTTCAGCCTGGGTCTCGCCGCTTATGGCAGAGGCTCCGTCAAATCTGCCTGTTTTAAAGTTATAGGTGGGATATGCACCCGCCTCGTTTACCACGTTTGTAAGAACGTTGGTCCCGTATGCAGGCAGCCCCTGTCCTGTTACAGCGTGCTGTCTCAAACCCTCGACAAATTTCTTGTTTGCTTCCTTGAATTTGTCCGGATCCTGGGCTTTGCGCATGGACATGCCCGAGTCATCAAGCACTATGGCCTTGACCCTCTTGCTGCCCATTACCGCGCCGACGCCGCCGCGGCCGGCATGCCTGGAAGGCCGCAGTTCCATGTCAGTAAATGCAATCGATGCGGCTCCAAGCTTCATCTCTCCTGCCTGGCCTATGGATATACAGCATATTTTATCTCCGTATTCCGACTTGAGGTGTTCTACAGTGTCGTAGTTTCCGGTCATTTTCAGGTTATCTCCGGGCAGTATTTCAACACCGTTCTTGTTGATCACGATCTTGTAAAGCTTGTCGTCCGCTGGTTTTCCTTCAAGAACAATGGCGGCGTACCCGAGCCTTGCAAGTACCTGTGCAGGCTGGCCGCCGGAGTTGGCTTCCTTTATCCCGCCGGTAAGCGGACTTTTGCAGCCCACTGATATACGTCCCGACATGGCGGCTGCACTGCCGCTTAACAGGCCCGGGGCGATTACAAGCTTGTTGTCTTCGCCAAGGGGATGGCAAAGCGGCGGGACCTCTTTGGCAATAATAGCCGAAGTCATGCCGCGGCCGCCAAAGCCCGCGTAGCCGCCGATTGGTTCGGTTTCAGTTCTTGGTTCCTGATCGGGACTCATTTTAATGCGTAGAATCTTATCCATTACATCACCTCCTGATAAAGGCTGGTTAAAAGGAAGGAACGGCAAGTTGTTTTCATTATTTTATTTTTATTCCAAACAGGGCTGATGTCAAGAATATTGATAAGTTTATTAATCATCGGTATCGGTATCCAGGCCGAGGGCGGGATCGGGGTTTTTGCCGTTTTTGCCGTCCCTGTAGCATTTGCCCGCATACCAGTCTATCTGCCGGCATACGCCGCGTATCAGGCTTACCTCTGATGCGCGCAGGGGAAGTCTGGAAAAAAAGCGCCTGAACCGGTCAAGCCAGTGATCCGGGTTTTCTGCCTGGATTACACCTATGCGAACCAGGGTGTCTTTTAACTGTGCATACATGATATCAAGTTCACGGCGGGTTGCAAGCCTGGGGGAAAATTGCGCGGGCGGTGCAAGGCCCGCCTTAAAGAGTTCATAGCATATAACCATTACGGAATGGCCGAGGTTAAGGGATGAAAACCGTGCCGTTGGGATGTTTACCAGACCGTGGCACAGTCTTAGCTCCTCGTTTGTAAGGCCGCGGTCCTCGGGGCCGAATAGCACCGCCGCCCGGTTGTTTTTACAGATTGGCAGTATCCGCTTTGCCATGGTTTCGGGCGAAACCACGGCCCTGCGGCGGCCGCCGAGCCTGGCGGTTGTCCCGGCTACATATCCGAACTCTGAAAGCGCTTCTTGCAGGTTCTCGTAAACACGGATTTTATTTACCAGGTCTGCCGCGGCGTGGGTGGCAAGGGTAAGGCTCCTTATTAAATCAAAATTTTCAGGGTTTACCAGGACAAGATCGGAAAGCCCCATGTTTTTCATGGCCCTTGCTGCAGCGCCTATGTTTTCAGGATGCCTGGGCCGGTTTAATACTATTGCTATGTTTTCAAGGCTTGCCGTCTGTTTCATGTTCTTTCCGTTTTATCTGGTGTGCATTTCATCAGGTACCAGAAGTCCTGTTTCCGGTCAATCCAAAGGAGTCCCGGCCGGCAATTCCCGGTGAATAATTATCAGGTTGTCGTGGGATTGCCGCCGGGCAGAGAAATGCCCAGGAAAAAACAAAACCGCGGTCTGGTTGTAAGGGATGCGGCAGTCTTTTCGGTCGCTGCATTCGGTGGCACGCTCAAGGGGACATATTTGAAATCTGTTACTGGCAGGTGGTTGAAGCAGTCTGGAAACGAATCTTGAATTTCCAGGGACCTTGGCCAAGGGTCGTCGGGGTGGTTTGCGAGTCGCATTGAGCGCGCCAGCGGTCAGCAGGGAGCAAACTGCCCCGAGGACCCGTATAGGAAAAGCCTTCAAGAGTCGATTTGATTTTTTGCAGGGACTGTCGTATATCCTCGGTTCAGGGAGATGCCAGGAAAGAGACAAAGCCGCAGCCGAGGTTCTGATTGCAGCTTAATGAAAAGAGTGCCGGCAATTCCTGATATTCATATGAGCAGTTGACAGGGGCCTTTTGGGTTTTTAATATAAAAAAAACCCGCTTTGTCCGTATCCGGAGGAAACAGATGCCCATATACGAATTTTACTGCGAGAAATGTCATACTGTTTACAGCTTTTTTTCAAGATCAATCAACACCACCAAGATCCCGGCATGCCCGAAATGCGACAACAGCGCCTTGACGCGCAGAATGTCCATGTTTGCCGTAACAGGCAGGGCTTCTGAAGAAGACGACGAGGATCTTCCCTTTGATTCCGAGAAAATGGAGCGGGCCATGCAGATGCTGGAGTCCGAGGCAGGCAGCATCAACGAAGACGATCCCGTGCAGGCTGCCCGGCTGATGCGCAAACTCGGCGACATGACAGGGCTTGAATTCGGCTCCGGAATGCAGGAGGCCCTGCGGCGGATGGAAAAAGGAGAGGATCCGGAGCAAATAGAGGCTGAAATGGGAGACGTTTTGGAAAACGAAGAGCCGTTTTTTGCCCCAGGCGGAGGATTATCCCGCCTGCGCAGGAAACTCCCCCCGAAACATGATGATACCCTTTATGAATTATGAATCGATTTTTGCCGCGGCTTCTTCCAGGTAATCCATAAAAGCCCTGCATGCGGGCGATGGCGTGCGGTCCGTGTGAAAGGTCAGATAAAAGTGCCTGGTAAGATCAACCCCTTTGATATCAAGGGCCTTTAACGATCCCGCCCGCAGTTCGTCTGAAACCGCAACAGGCGAAATAACAGATACTCCTATGCCGCTTTTGATACCCTGGATCACCGAGGCCGTGCTCCCGAGCTCGGCTGTTACCGTTAAAGACTCCGGGTTAAAGCCAGCGGATTTAAGCCTTTTTTCAAACGATTTCAGCGTACCAGAGCCCTGCTCGCGTATTATAAAAGGCTCTTTCGCCAGTTCTTCCGGAAAAACAGTATCCCTTGACCCCCATTTGTGATCAGAGCGGACCACAAGCTTCATTGCATCCTTTATCACGGCTTTTTGGGCTATTCTGCTTTTGTCGGTCTCGGCGCCCACAATACCGAAATCAAGCTTTAAGGCAATAATATCGTTTACGATCTGTTCAGTGTCTCCCACGTAAACACGGATCCTGACCCCGGGATATGTTTTTTTGAATTCTCCTATAAGTCTGGGCAGGATATAGCCGCCCGGTATGGTGCTCCCCCCGAGTGCGATTTCGCCCTCCACTGTTCCGAGAAATTCGGCAAGCTCGGTTTCCATTTGCCCGGCCATTTCAAGGAGCCTGCGGGCGTGTTTATATACGACTTCTCCTGCCCTGGTGGTTACGGCCCGCCTGCCCATTCGGTCCACCAGCCGGCAGCCGAAATAAGCCTCAAGATCACGGACGTGGCTGCTGACTGTCGGCTGGGTCAGGTGCACGGCATCTGCGGCTTTTGAAAACCCCTCCAGATCTATTACTTTTGTAAAAACCCTTAATTGCCAGAGATCCATACCGATCATTCTTTCATAGATTTTATCTATAGAATATAAAAACAGTATCGAAATTTACAATTTGTTTCTGCTGCACATGCGGATTTATATTAAAAATTCCGGGGCGCCGGAAACAGATTTTAAATTTTTTTCGGGCCTATAAATCAGGATAATTAATAGCATGGAGAAACCAAAAACACAACGGAGGCGAAATGAAACACATAGATGCCAGAAACCGGGCCTGCCCTGCTCCTGTAGTGATGACAAAGGAGGCAATCGAGGCTGAAAGCCCGGAAAAAATAAAGGTCCTGGTTGACAACGAAGCTGCAAGCCAGAATGTCAGCAGGTTTTTTAGGTCCAGGGGATATGATGCCGGGGTGGAAACAGTGGATGAAGGCTTTGCGGTTACGGGAACCATCGGCAGCGAAATTTGCCGGCCCGAACCCGAAGCAGAGCCCGGCGCAGGGGGTGAAAAAAAGATAATGGTCATGATCACAACAGACCGCATGGGCTACGGAGACCAGACCCTCGGGCGCAAGCTGATGGTCAATTTTGTTAATACCTTAAATGAAATGCAGCCCGATTTGTGGCGCCTGGTGCTTGTAAACAACGGGGTTAAGCTGGCGGTCGAAGACTCTGAGGTTCTGGGAGCAATTCAAAAGCTGGAAAAAGAAGGGGTTGGGGTTCTTGTTTGCGGCACCTGCCTTGATCATTACGGTCTGCTCGGGGAAAAACAGGCGGGCGAGACCACCAACATGCTCGATATTATAACCGCAATGCAGCTTTCCGATCAGGTCATAAATATTTGATCTAAAGACGATCATGATTAGTTTTAGGTCATTGACAATGCGGATATCGGCAGCAGGAGATCTGATTTTTTTCTGCAGAAAGGAGGCGGACAATGACCGACAAACTGGTTGTAATCGGAGGTGTTGCAGGCGGGGCAACAGCGGCTGCCCGTGCCAGGCGTTTAAATGAGCATGCCGAAATAGTGGTTTTTGAGCGCGGGCCCTACATATCATTTGCCAACTGCGGACTTCCTTATTATATCGGCGAGGTTATAAAAAAGCGCGATGATCTTATGGTTACTGACGCCGAATCATTTTCAAAGCGCTACAACGTTGATGTTCGGCCCAGCTGTGAAATAACCGATATGGACAGGCAGAACCATGAGGTAGTGGTATACTGCCATCAAACCGGAGAACAGTACCGGGAGTCCTACGGAAGGCTTATTCTCTCGCCCGGTGCCGAACCAGTGCGCCCGCCTTTTGCACGGGGCGTTGATGCGCAAAACATTTTTACTTTAAGAAACATCCCGGATACTGACCGGATCAAGGCGTATGTTGATGAAAATAAGCCCGGCCGGGCCGTGGTTGTGGGAGGCGGATTCATAGGACTTGAAATGGTGGAAAATCTGGCTTTCAGGGGAGTGGAAGTTACCGTGCTTGAAAAAATGGACCAGGTTATGCCGCCCCTTGACTATGAAATGGCCTGCCTGGTGCATGCTCATCTTTCTGAGAAAAAGGTGGACTGCCGTTTTAATGACGGGGTTGAGTCCCTTGAGAAAACCGGTGACGCGATAGTTGTTAAAACAGAAAGCGGTACTTCAATTCAATGCGACATGGTCGTACTTTCCATAGGCGTGCGCCCTGAGACCGGCCTTGCACAAAAGGCCGGACTGAAAATCGGTGAAACCGGCGGCATCGCGGTTGACGAAACCATGCGGACTTCCGATCCCTATATATACGCCGTTGGAGACGCCGTGGAAATCCGCCAGCGGGTTACGGGCGCAAAGGCTCTTATTCCCCTTGCAGGGCCGGCAAACAAGCAGGCAAGGATTGCAGCCGACAATGTCATGGGAAGATGCTCGGTTTTCAGGGGCAGTGCAGGTACTTGTGCGGTAAAGGTATTTGAGGTCACCGCCGCTGCCACGGGCATAAATGAAAAGACTCTCAGGCAATACGGCATTCCATACAGGTCCGGCTACACACATTCAGGCTCTCATGCCGGCTATTATCCGGGTTCTGAAACCATGGCCTTAAAGCTGCTGTTTTCTCCGGGCACCGGCAGGCTCCTTGGAGCACAGGCCGTTGGCAAGATCGGCGTTGATAAAAGAATTGATGTTCTTGCAACAGCGGTTTACGGAAGCATGACTGTTTTTGACTTAGAAGAGCTTGATCTCTGCTATGCCCCGCCATACGGGTCAGCCAAGGACCCGGTGAACATGGCAGGATACGTTGCATCCAACCTGATAAAGGGCGATCTTGAGAAAATCAACTGGGATGAGATAAAAGACATAGACCCTGAAAAAGAGGTCCTGCTCGATGTTCGAAGCCGCATAGAAGTCAAGACCTCGGGCAGCATAGAAGGAGCAGTCCATATTCCCATAGACGAGCTGCGCGGCAGACTCGGCGAGCTTGACAGGGAAAAGACCTACATAGCTTTCTGCGCGGTCGGCCAGCGTTCCTATCTTGCCTACAGGATACTGACCCAGCATGGTTTTTCCGCAAAAAATCTGGCGGGTGGATTCAGAACATACCTGGCTGCTGCCGAAAATATCACTTTAATGTAATTTCCGTATGCATTCCCGCTACCGTATGCTTATCTTTTCAAAGCAGAAACATGAAGCCGGATTAAAGATGGACTCATAAAAAGTCAATTTCCGCCGGCAATTTTAAAATATGACAGGAGACTGAGATGGCAAAAGTGACATTTAAGGGAGAACCGGTGTCTGTAAAAGGGGAGATGCCCGCAGCCGGAAGCCAGGCCCCGGATTTTGTACTTACAAAAACAGATTTCTCAGATATTTCATTGTCGGATTTTTCCGGCAAAAAAGTTGTTTTAAATATTTTTCCCAGCATCGAGACACTGGTGTGTGCGGAATCTGTAAGGCGTTTTAACCAGGCCGCCCAAGACCTTGACAATACGGTGGTTCTGGGAATTTCAAGAGATCTTCCATTTGCGCACCAGCGTTTTAACCAAAAGGAAGGGATTGATTCGGTAATATCGCTTTCGGAGCTGAGAAACCTTGAATTCGGGGAAAAATACGGCGTAAGGATCGCAGACGGACCTCTTTCCGGCCTTCTTTGCAGGGCGGTGGTGGTCCTGGATGAAAAGGGCCGTGTTATATACACAGAGCTAGTCTCGGAAATAGGCCGCGAGCCGGACTATGACGCAGCCCTTGAAGCGGTTCGCACCATGGGTGCAGAGACAAGCTTTGAAGAGGTATGCACCAAGATGCCGACCGGCGAGCACGCCAGGTTTGATGATACGGATGATACCTGTGATGACGGCCGTGCCGGGAAAATCTGATAAAGCATGTCCGGGATTGAAGGAAGGATATCATGGGCATTGACGTAACTGTTAAAATTGGCGGACAAGCCGGGCAGGGGATTCAGACCGTGGGCGAACTTTTGGCCGCTGCCTGCCATGAAAGCGGGCTTTACCTGCATGGTATAAATGATTTTGAATCCCGCATCCGCGGCGGCCACAGCTTCATGCAGTTAAGAATTAGCGACAGTCCAGTGCAGGCCCCGGATCACAGAGTGCATCTGCTGGTGGCATTAAACGAGAGAACCCTTGATACCCACAGGTCAGAACTTGCAGCCGGCGGCCTGGTTTTATTGGATAGTGAATCAGAGAGATCCGACACGTCAGTGCTTTGTGTTCCTGTTACAAAACTTGCCAGGGACGCGGGCGGGGCAATCATGGCAAACACTGTTGCCGCGGGCGCATGTCTGGCCCTTCTCGGGGCACCTGCCGAATCAATAAAGGCCGTACTTAAGGCACAATTTCTGGACAAATCAGAATCGGTTCTTGAAAATAACCTCAAGGCTGCAAAAAGCGGGGCAAAAGCAGTGGAGGGAATACAGTTTGACCGGGCCTTTAAATGGCCGGAGAGCAGGCCTGCGGGAAAGCTGCTTACAGGGGCGCGTATGCTGGCCCTGGGAGCCCTTGCAGCAGACTGCAGGTTTGCTGGCTTTTATCCCATGTCTCCTGCCACGGGCATCATGGCCAATCTGGCAGAGTTCGAGGACAGGCTTCCGCTGGTAGTCGAGCAGGCAGAAGACGAGATAGCAGCTGTAAACATGGCAATAGGGGCCTCATTTGCCGGGGTGCGCGCCATGACAGCCACCTCCGGCGGGGGATTTGCCCTTATGACAGAGGGCCTCGGCCTTGCGGGCATAACCGAGACCCCGCTGGTCGTGATCAACTCCCAACGCCCGGGGCCTGCAACAGGTCTTCCCACCCGCACGGCTCAGGGAGATCTGCGGTTTGTTCTGCACGCAGCCCAGGATGAATTTCCCAGGTTTGTTTTTGCCCCTGACAGCCTTGACAGCGCATTTGAAATCATGATCCGGTCCTTTGATCTTGCAGACAGATACCAGGTGCCCGTGATCGTGCTAACGGATCAGTATTTCAACGATTCGATTGCAATTACACAAAAACCGCTTGAAGCGCCTTCTGCCATTGAGCGTTTTGTGGTGGACGACGCTGATATGGATGATTCCGGAGAATACAGGCGTTTTGCCGTTACCGAATCCGGGGTTTCGCCCAGAGCGCTTCCGTGTGAAGGCCGGGCCCTTGTAATGGTCAGCGGAAACGAGCACCAGGAAGACGGCCACATAAGCGAAAAGGTTTCAGACAGGATCGGCCAGATGAACAAGCGCCACAGAAAGCTTTCGGGCATGGAAAAGCAGATCAGGCCCCCTCGGGCGGATAATCCTGACAGCAGCGTGCTTCTTGCGGGATGGGGATCAACTGCCGGTGCGATCCGGGAAAGCGCGGAGCTTCTGCGGGCCGAAGGCATTGATGCGGGAGCTGTATGTTTTACGGATATATGGCCGTTTCCGGCAAAAGAAACCGCAGCCCTGCTGGATAAATGCAGCCGCTTCTACATGGTTGAGCAGAATTTTTCAGCCCAGCTCGGATGGCTGATCGCTGAGCGAACCGGCAGAAAATTTCATCAGGCCATAGTGAAGTATGACGGCAGACCGTTTTTCCCGGATGAAATCGCCAGGCGGGTAAAGGCTTTTGAGGAGGGCGCAAATGGTTGATAAAGACGATTTTCAGTGCGACTTTGAAAACAAATGGTGTCCGGGCTGCGGCAATTTCGGGATCTTAAACGCAATGAAGCAGGCCCTGGCGGATCTGGAAATGCCTCCTGAAAAGGTTTTAATCGTTTCAGGCATAGGCCAGGCCGCAAAAACGCCGCACTTTCTTAAGTGCAACTTCTTCCACGGCCTGCACGGAAGAGCCCTGCCTGTTGCCACGGGAGCCAAAACCGCCAATCGCGATTTAAACATACTTGTCAACATGGGAGACGGCGACTGCTACGGCGAGGGGGGAAACCATTTTATTTCAGCGATTCGCAGAAATATCGACGTAACTCTGCTTGTACATGACAACCGGATTTACGGGCTGACAAAGGGCCAGGCTTCGCCCACATCAGAGCGCGGTTTTGTAACCAGACTTCAGCCACATGGTCCAAGAAGCGATCCCATGAATCCAGCCGCCCTTGCCCTGTCCCAGGGAGCCGGTTTCGTGGCCCGGGGATATGTTGGAAACAGGGAGCATTTAACCGGCCTGATAAAGCAGGGAATCGAATACAGCGGGTTTGCATTGATAGACATAATGCAGGTATGCGTATCATTTAACAGGGTCAATACCTATGAATGGTATGCTGAGAGGGTATATGATGCAAACCGGGCCGGACATGACGAAAATGATTTCCGCGCTGCAATGAATCTTGTCTTTGAGGACAAAGAAAAGATCCCGACAGGTTTGATTTACAGAAAGCAGACTGTCCCGTTTTCAGACCGGCTCGGCCGGCCTGGGCCGGATGCGCTGCTGCGGGAAAAATACAATCCTGACAAAGTGCAGAATTTGATAGATAGTGCCTGATAACCATTTGTAACACCAGGAGGAGCAAAAATGGCCAAGAACGTGCTGATTGCATTTGATGATTCTGAAAATGCCATGAGGGCTGTAAATTTTGCGGCAGAACACCTGGCGCGCGACGAAAACATAATCCTTTTCAGCGTGCTCGAAGATTCCCAGAGTATGTGCGAAATGAACAGCCCGGAGCTGACCCCGTACTTTAAGTCCGAACAGCAGGCTTTCTGCACCCTTGAGGACAAGAAGCGCGAGCTGGTCGAAAAAGCGATTGAAGCGGCAAGGCGAAGCCTTATAGACAGCGGGTTTGAACCCGACCAAGTGAAGACAAAAACACAGAAGCGCAGGGCAAGCGTTGCAAAAGATATCCTGGCAGAGGCAGAGTCAGGATATGACGCCGTAATAATAGGCAGAAGAGGGGTTTCAGCCATACAGGACTTTCTGTTCGGATCAGTGTCCCAGAAAGTTCTGCACGGCATCAAAAATGCCGCTGTTGTAACCGTTTCCTAAAAAACGGAGGTAGCGATGAAAGTGCTTGTAACAGGTGCTGCAGGATTTGTAGGACGGCACATGATACCGTATTTCACGGAAAAGGGGCATGAAGTCATATGCGTGGACAGAAACGAGGTCCCGGCGCACCTGGATAAGAAGAAAATACGTTATATACGAGCTGATACCTCGCAGCCTGGATCCTGGCAGAAGGCGGTTGCAGAAGCCGGTGCTGTGGTAAATCTTGCAGGGAAAAACATATTTTCAAGATGGACTGAAAAATACAAGCAGGCCCTGTATGACAGCAGGATTCAGACCACCAGGATGTTGGTTGATGCAATAGACGACTCCTCAGACCCGCCTGTTCTTTGCAGCACGTCTGCAGTGGGCTATTACGGGGACAAGGGGGATGGGGTCGTGGATGAAGACTCGGAGCCGGGAGACGATTTTCTGGCCAGGCTGTGCATGGACTGGGAAAACACTGCTCTTGGGGCGGAGAAAAAAGGTGCCAGGGTCGTTCTTCCCAGGTTCGCCCTGGTAATGGCAGAAGACGGGGGGATGCTTGCATCAATGCTTCCGGCGTTTAAGTATTTTCTGGGCGGCCCCATGGGCGGGGGCACCCAATGGATGCCGTGGATACACGTGCGCGATCTGGTCCGGGCCATGGAATTTGTAATTGAAAACAGTGACATGTCAGGACCGGTCAATTTTGCCGCTCCCAACCCGGTACGCAATGCCGAATTTTCAAAAATTCTGGCAAAGATTTTAAGCAGGCCGGCCTTTTTCCGGGTACCCAAATTTGCATTAAAGGCGGCCCTGGGAGAGCTGGGGGAGACAATGTTAAACAGCCAGCGCGTTGTCCCGGCCCGCTTGCAGAAGGCGGGATTCGAGTTTTTGTTTCCAGAGCTCGAAGCAGCACTGACCGAAGAGTTGTACTGAATAAAAAATAAAAGGCACGGGGGACAGAAAAATGGAAAAAAAAGATCTGCAAATACCCAACATTTCATGCAATCACTGCGTTATGACCATTAAAAACGAACTCTCTGAAATAGACGGGGTAAGTTCCGTGCAGGGCGATGCACAGAAAAAACAGGTCACGGTGGAGTATGACACGCCTGCAAGCATTGATAAGATTCTTGATAAATTAAAAGAGATTAATTATCCGGCCCAATAGTCGGGGAAAAGGGGTGCCGGTAGGTATGGAAGAAAGCAGGGATAATAAGAATAATTCCGGGGAGAAAACCGGGGAAAACAAGGCGGACGGCTCCGGGCACAGGCTGCCTGTTACGGGAATGACGTGTGCCAACTGTGCCGCAAATATTGAGAGAAGCGTGCGCAAGCTCTCTGGAATCAGGTCTGCCGAGGTCAATTTTGGCGCAGAGCAGTTAAACGTGGACTACGACCCGTCTCAGCTCGGTATGTCCGATATCGTGGGCCAGATCAAAAAAGCCGGATACGGGGTTGCAACAAAGCAGGTGGAACTGCCGGTAACCGGGATGACGTGTGCCAACTGCGCGGCAAACATAGAGCGGGCCTTAAACAAAAAAACCCCGGGCATTGTTTCAGCATCAGCCAGTTTTGCAGCAGAAAAGGCAAACGTTGAATATATCCCGTCGGTAATCGATCTTGAAGGAATTGTCCGGGCTATACGCAAGGCGGGATACGATGCGGTGATCCCTGATGAAGAAGACGAATCCTCAGAAGATGCAGAAGCCGCTGCCAGAAACGCCGAGGTGCGCGACCAGACCATCAAGTTCGCGGTAGGCCTGATCTTTACGATTCCGCTGTTTGTTCTTTCCATGGGACGGGATTTTCAGCTCATAGGTCCGTGGGCCCATGCCGCCTGGGTGAACTGGCTCTTTTTTGTACTTGCCACGCCGGTGCAGTTTTATACCGGCTCAGACTATTATACCAGCGGGTACCGCAGCCTTGCAAACCGCGGGGCCAACATGGACGTGCTCGTGGCAATGGGTTCGTCGGTCGCCTATTTTTATTCTGTTTTCGTGATGCTGTTTCCAGTGCTCGGCGATCATGTCTATTTTGAGACAGCCGCGGTTATTATCACGCTTATCAAGTTTGGAAAGCTTCTTGAAACCAGGACAAAGAGAAAAACAGGCGGGGCGGTAAGAAAGCTTATAGGGCTCAGGCCCGATACCGCGGTGGTGATGGAAAACGGCCGGGAAAAAGAGATCCCCGTAAAGCGGGTTGAAAAAGGCATGCGGGTTTTGATCCGGCCCGGCCAGCGCATAGCTGTTGACGGCACCGTGGTGGAAGGGCAGTCCTCGGTTGACGAATCCATGCTTACAGGCGAATCCGTGCCTGTTGGTAAAAAACCGGGCGATATAGTCATAGGAGGTACAATCAACATAGACGGTTCCCTGGAGTTTGAGGCAACCCGGGTGGGAAAGGACACAGCCCTGGCCCAGATTATCCGCATGGTCCAGGAAGCCCAGGGCAGCAGACCGCCGATCCAGGCCTTGGCAGACAAGGTAGCATCAGTGTTTGTGCCGGTTGTTATAGGAGCTGCGTTTGTCACCTTTGGAATATGGATGGTGGTGACAGCAGAGTTCGTCCCGTCCATGATAAGGCTTGTCTCGGTTCTTGTAATCGCCTGTCCGTGCGCCCTGGGGCTTGCCACCCCCACCGCGGTAATGGCAGGCACTGGCAAGGGCGCGGAAAAGGGGATTTTGTTTAAAAGCGGGGAAGCCCTGGAGACTGCTGAAAAACTTGGTACGATTCTGCTTGACAAGACAGGCACCCTGACGGCTGGCGAACCCGGGGTGACAGATGTAAAGGCGTCAGGCGGCTATGAGGAGGAGATTCTTTTACTGGCCGCGGCAGTGGAGAAAGGTTCCGAGCATCCCATAGGAAAGGCGATTTTAAGAGAGGCCTCAGAGCGGGGGCTTTCTCCGGGCAAAGTGTCAGAATTCCGATCATTCGGGGGTGACGGAGTAAGCGCCACACTGGACGGCCGCACCATAAAGGTGGGACGGACAGACTGGTTTAAGGACCAGGGAATGAATATCTCGGAACAGGAAAACGATCTTTTGGATCTCCAAAACAGGGGCAAAACTGTGGTTATGGTGGCGGACGAAAGCCGCCCCCTGGGCCTGATTGCCGTGGCAGACAAAATAAAGCCGGAGGCAAAAGAGGTGGTGGGGCTTCTCCATGATTACGGTATAAGGGTTGTTATGCTGACCGGCGATCACAGAACAACCGCATCAGCCATTGCAGAAGAACTGGGAATAGACGAGGTCCTGGCGGAAGTCCGGCCTGATGAAAAGGCTGACAAGGTAAAATCCGTGCAGGCCGAGGGCGGCAGGGTCGGCATGGTGGGAGACGGTATAAACGACGCACCTGCCCTTGCCCAGGCCGACGTTGGTTTTGCCATAGGAAGCGGCACTGATGTAGCCATAGAAACAGGCGACGTGGTGCTTTCCTCAGGCAGCCTGCATGGCGTGATAAGAGCACTTAACATAAGCCGCAAAACAATGAGAACAGTGCGCCAGAACCTGTTCTGGGCGTTTTGCTACAACGTGGTGCTCATTCCCGTGGCTGCAGGGGTGTTAAATCCGTTTGCAGGTCTGCCCATGCTGCTGCGCCAGCTTCATCCCATACTTGCGGCTCTTGCGATGTCGCTTAGCAGCATTTCTGTGGTAACAAACAGCCTGCTGCTATACCGGGCAAAAATTCGATAAAAACTGACAAGTCCGAATATAGGATTTAATATTTTGATATTAAAGGAAGTTATACTATGACAATTGACAAACTGGTATTCCGTTTTGCCGGAATCTTTATCCTGATTTCCCTGCTTCTGTATTTGGTTCACAGTCCTTACTGGCTGTTTTTGACCCTGTTTGTGGCTGCCAACATGGTGCAGGCAACCTTTACAGGATTTTGTCCTTTGGCAAAGATATTGAAGTTTTTCGGTGCAAAGCCGGGCAGAATATTTGAATGATTTTTGCGCCCGGAGCGGAGCTGATGGGAAGCTATGAATCATTCTGAGCTGGAATCCCTTTATCTTAAATATAACCGGCGAAAATACGTGCACCCAGACCCTCTGGAATGCATATACGCATATGAGAATGTCTCTGACCGGGAAGTTGCGGCTTTTGTCGCAGCAGCCCTGGCATACGGAAACGTAAGGCAGATATTAAAAAGCGTAAATGCTGCCCTGGCAATAATGGGGCCTTCGCCCCGCAGTTACCTTATGGATGCGGAAAGAGACGAGATTTTTTCCGATTTCTCCGGTTTTGTGCACAGATTTGCAAAAGGCCCGCACATGGCGGCCGTGCTTGTTGGATTAAAAGGAGTGATCTCAGAATACGGAAGCCTTCAGGATGCTTTTGTATCCGGGGTAAGCGATGGTGAATCCACGTACGTGCCCGCCCTGGCCGGTTTTGCGGAAAAAATCCGTATACAGTCTCCGCAGGATCCGGGCCATCTGATCCCGTATCCCGAGAAAAAAAGCGCGTGCAAGCGGCTGTGGCTTTTTCTTCGCTGGATGGTGCGCTGCGACGATGTGGATCCCGGAGGATGGGAAAAACTCTCTTGCTCAAAACTGGTGGTTCCGCTTGATACCCACATGTACAGAGCCTGCTGCGGCCTGGGGTTTACAGGCCGCCGCCAGGCCGACATGAAAACCGCCCTTGAGATTACGGCCGGATTTGCAGGCATGGTACCCGATGACCCTGTGCGCTATGATTTTGTCCTAACCCGGCCCGGCATCAGGGGTGAGTGGAACTGATTTTAAATTTTTGTTTGACCCCTTTCCTGCTATTTGGTAAATATTTTTGATCGATAATCTGCGTGGGGATGTAGCTCAGCCGGGAGAGCGCGGCGTTCGCAACGCCGAGGTCAGGGGTTCGATCCCCCTCATCTCCACCACCTGCCCACATTTTCCTTTCTGTAAGGGCGTAGAGCCGTTGGTGAACACATGCCTGAAAAGAAGATCCCTGAAAAATTAAGGCAGCGCGGAGGGTACGTGAGCCGGAAGGTTTGCATACTCCTTGTTGTTGTATTATTGCTCGGGGCGGCGGCTTTCTGGTATTTAAGCAGGACCCTGCCGATCGGGACCGGACATACTGCCAAAATCATCTGTTCCAATGTGTTTATTGCAGGCAGGGATGCCGCAACAGTCTACAAAGAAGACATAGCTCCGATTCACTTTCTTTTTTCCCTGACAGACTATGAAGTCCACCCTGATAAAAAAGAGGTTGTCTCAACAGCCCTGGGTATTTCAAGGGCCAGGGCGGTTTACAGGGATGGCTGCGGATGCACCCTGGTTACGGGCATTACAGAAGAAGAACTAAGGGCCCAGGATTTCATGCGCATTAACAGGCCGGGAAAAGGTTTATACCGCGATAAGGATAAACCGTGGCCGGAAGGAAGCGCGGGCGCGCGCAAAGAACTGCCCGGGGGTGTTGACAGCGGACTTTTGCAAAAGGCAATGGATAATGCTTTTGCGGAAACCGATCCCGAGTTCCGGAAAAACACCAGGGCGGTTGTTGCCGTTTATGACGGGGATCTCATTGCCGAAAGGTACGCTCCGGGAATAAGTCCGCAAACTCCGCTTCTGGGGTGGTCCATGAGCAAGAGCGTCACAAATGCGCTGGTCGGCATCCTGGTAAGACAGGGGAAGCTGGATCCGGGTGATTCCGGTTTGACCGAAAAATGGCGGTCCCGGGATGATCCCAGAAGTGAAATAACGCTGGATAATCTTATGCGGATGACAAGCGGCCTGGAATTTGATGAGGCGTATGCGCCGTTTTCAGATGCGGTTGAAATGTTTTATGAAAGCTATGATTTTGCAGAATATGCGGCAGACAAACCTTTAAAAGCGCCTCCCGGAACCGAATGGAGCTATTCAAGCGGTACGGCAAATATTGTAGCAAAACTGGTAAGAAAAGAGGCTTCCAGGGATTACGACCGGTATTACAGGTTCCTTTATGAGGAACTTTTCGACAGGATCGGCATGCACAGCGCCGTATTTGAGCCGGATCCTTCGGGAACCTTTGTGGGATCATCATATATGTTTGCAAGTGCGCGGGACTGGGCCAGGTTCGGCCAGTTATATCTCCGGGACGGAATATGGGAACAAGAGAGGATTCTGCCGGAGGGATGGGTGAGCTATACCACCGAGCCTGCCAAAAAGGCACCCCAGGGGAAATACGGAGCCATGTTCTGGTTAAATGCCGGGTCCTCCGGTGATCCGGGCAACCGGGTGTGGCCGTCGGTACCTGCTGATGCTTATTGCGCAAAAGGCTTCCAGGACCAGAGGGTAATAATAATACCTTCAAAAAAGCTGGTCCTGGTGCGCCTGGGAAATTGCACCGGTGAAGATGCATGGAACAACGAGGCCTTTATAAATGATTTTCTTGCCGCCCTGCCTTAATCAGGGTGATCAATGGCCGGCAGCCCTCATTGACAAGGATATTAGAATATGACCGGCACTGACGCATTGAACTGGATTCCGCCTGATATTTCCGCGGGCGCCCTGAGCATGGTGATACTCGGGTTTATTCTCTCTCTGAGCATTTTTGCCAATGCAGTGGCCAACCGTACGCATTTGCCGCGGATATCGCTTCTTGTGCTGCTCGGGGTTGGCATAGCGGTTGTGCGCCAGGTAGTGCTCACAGAGCCGGGGGGCAGACTGCTGGGGGGGCTGGGCGAGTACCTTATCGAGCTGGCGTTGGTAATGGTGGCTTTTTTGCTGGGCAGTGAACTTACAGTGAGCCGGCTGCGAACCATAGGCCCTGTTATCCTGGCTATTTCACTGGCAGTGACATGTACAAGCGTTATTGTGGTAGGGTTTGGATTGCTGGCTTTTGGCTTTCCCCTGGTGCTGGCGGTTCCCCTGGCTGCTATCTCGGTGGCAACCGATCCCGCAGCAGTCAGCGAGGTGGTAAGGTCAAGCGGTGATACCCGGGTGAAGGCAAGGGTGCTCTCAGGTATAGTGGCAATTGATGACGGCTGGGGGATTATCGTTTATGGACTGGCCATGGCGTTTCTCGGCTGGGTACTTACCGACTGCGGACAGAACGGACTTGTGCATGCAGGCTGGGAGCTGGGCGGCGCGCTGCTGCTCGGATGCTTCATAGGTCTGCCCGCAGCCTGGCTTACGGGACACCTGGAGCCGGGTGAGCCCACCCTTGTTGAGGCTGTTGCATTGATTTTGCTGCTGGCAGGTCTGTCATTCTTGCTTGGGGTCTCATCACTGATGGCTGCAATGATTGCCGGGGTTTTAATAGCTAATCTTTCCACCCATCATACCCGGTCTTTTAACGAGATCAAGTATATTGAGTGGCCTTTTTTGGTCTTTTTCTTCGTACTTTCAGGCGCAAGCCTGGACCTTTATCAGCTTGATGATGCCCTGGGCCTGACAGCGGCCTATATTCTGCTTCGCCTGGCAGGCCGATTTCTGGGAGGACTTCTGGGGGTCAAGTTCGCCCGCAGGGAGCGCGGTGAGATGCCCGGGGATATCGGCCTGGCCCTGACGCCCCAGGCAGGCGTGGCTATGGGAATGGCGCTGCTGGCAGCAGAGCGGTTTCCGGAATGTCATGCCGTGCTGATCCCGGTGGTTGTGACCTCGACCATACTATTTGAGGTGATCGGGCCGGTTCTGGTGCGCCGGGTGCTGCGTTAAGAGATGGCCTGGTAAATGTTTGCCGGCAATTACCGCCAAACTCACAGACTGCTTGACAATCTCGGACAAGCCCTGTATAGAATTTAAAAATATCAAGTTTGAATTACCATACAGGGCCTGTCTTTTAAGGAAACAATTCATGAGCAGATCAGCAGAAGCCGAACGAACTACCCGTGAGACGCAAATAACCGCCAGCCTGGAGATAGACGGCAGGGGCGGATATGAAATCGACACGGGCATTCCTTTTTTTGACCACATGCTCACCCTTTTTGCAGCGCACGGTTTTTTTGACTTAAAGATTCGTGCCAGGGGCGACATTGAGGTGGATTTTCATCATACGGTTGAGGACACGGGACTTGTTCTCGGCGACCTTATCAGCAGGGTTGTTGGCGACAAGAAAGGCATTGTCCGTTACGGTCATGCAGTGGTCCCGATGGACGACTCAATAAGCGAGGCCGCCGTGGACCTGTCGGGCAGGCCTTATTTTGTATACGATCTTCCGGCGAACCTTCAGCCTGCCGCGGGCTTCAACGCACACCTGGCAAGGGAGTTTTTCAGGGCGGTTTCAAACGCCGCGGCAATGAACCTGCATATCCAAATCCGCTACGGTGAAAACGATCACCATGCAACAGAGGCGGTGTTCAAATCCTTTGCCCGGGCCCTTGATCAGGCCACCTCTTTGGATCCCCGGATTTCAGGCGTGCAATCCACCAAGGGAAAATTGTAGGCGGCAATAAAAAGCAGCTCATATTTATGATTGTTATTCCGGCAATAGACATAAAAGGCGGGCGATGCGTCCGCCTTTTCCAGGGAGAAATGGATCAGGAGACTGTTTTTTCAGATGATCCCGCGGCCATGGCAGGGCGCTGGGCAGCCCAGGGAGCAGAGCTGATACATGTGGTGGATCTTGACGGGGCGGTGGAAAAACGCCCCCGCAATCTTGAGGCGATTGAAAGGATCGTAAACCAGGCAGATCCGGTTTTGGTGCAGGTCGGCGGCGGAATACGCGACATTGACACCATGGAAATGTATCTGGATCTGGGGGTGGCGCGTGTGGTGATCGGAAGCGCTGCCATATATGACCCGGAAATGGTGAAAAAGGCCTGCAAGCGGTTTCCGGGAGGAATCGTTGTGGGAATCGACGCCAGAAACGGGAAAGTGGCCATTGAAGGCTGGACAAAGACCACTGAAATGCAAGCCGCAATACTCGGAAAACAGTTTGAGGATGCCGGTGTGGCTGCAATCAATTTCACCGACATTGAACGCGACGGCATGCGGACCGGCCCCAATATAGAGGCAATCAGGGACTTTGCCAGGGCGGTGGAGGTTCCCGTGGTTGCCTCTGGAGGCGTATCCTGCCTTGATGATATCAAACGGCTTGCCGAACTGGAACCCGACGGGGTGACCGGGATAATAACCGGCAGGGCATTATACGAAGGAAGCCTTGATCTGAAATCAGCCATTGAACTGCTCAGGCAGGGATAAAAATATATTTGACAATACTGTGGCAAGTAATTATTTTTATTTAAATTTGCCGGGATGAGAATTGTTTTGAAAAAAACCGAATCTTTCCTGCCGGAATATTTTAATATACAGATGTCCGTGATTTAAGGAGTGCGCGGATTGGCCTTGTATATATCAGATGACAAGCTTGCCGAAATCCGAAACGCCGCAGATATCGTTGACATGGTCTCGGCAAGGATATTTCTGAAAAAGGCGGGAAAGGATTTTGCAGGGCTGTGCCCGTTTCATTCCGAAAAAACTCCTTCTTTTACAGTGAGCCCGGGCAAGCAGATCTTTCACTGTTTCGGATGCGGTGCGGGCGGTGATGTGTTTAATTTCCTGATGCGCTATGACGGCATTACCTTTCCCGAGGCTGTACAGGCTGTTGCCAGGCAGTACGGCGTATCTCTTCCCGAAAAGGACATGAGCCCCGGGGAAAAAAGAAAGGCTTCCGAGCGTGAGCAGTTGTTTGCGCTTAATCGCAGGGTTATGCAGTTTTATCAGGACATTATGCTAAAAAGCCCCGGCGGTGAAAAAGCCCGGCGGTATCTGAAAAAAAGAGGGATGGACCGCGGGGTTATAGAGCGGTTCAATCTCGGGTATGCACCTGAAGGGTGGGACAATCTCATCAGGTTTATCAGAAAATCGGGGATTCCCCTGGAAACAGCGGAAAAGGCCGGCCTGATAGTGCCGAAAAAGCAGCGCGGCTATTATGACAGGTTCAGAAACAGGATCATGTTTCCGATAACAGATGTCACCGGTCAGGTGGTTGCCTTCGGCGGCAGGGTCATGGACGATTCAAAGCCCAAGTATTTGAATTCCCCTGAAACCCCGGTTTATCACAAAGGCAGAACACTTTACGGCCTTCATGCCGCAAGAGAACAATGCCGGAGCAAGGGCTGCGTTTTCATAGTGGAAGGCTACTTTGACTTGCTGGTAATGCACCAGTACGGTCTTAAAAACTCGGTTGCAACCCTTGGAACCGCGCTGACGCGCGACCATATAAGGAGGTTAAGCCGGGCTGCCGGCTCCGGGGATAAAAAGGCATACCTGGTCTTTGACTCGGATGAGGCGGGCATAAACGCGGCAAAACGGACCATAGGCGCCTTTTTGGAAGAATCAATGGAAGCGGCCGTGGTTCTTCTTCCAAAAGGGCATGATCCGGACTCATACCTGTTTGAATACGGTCCTGAAGCTTTTAACAGGCTGGCCGGGGATGCGCCCGGCTTGTTTTCGTTTTTAATAGACAATGCAATTTCAGTCCACGGTTCAGGGCTTGAAGGCAAGGTCCGCGTTATCAGCGAAATCGCACCGGTCTTGTCCGAAATAGACGATTCCGTGGCCAGGTCGGTATATGTGCGCCACCTGGCCGAAAGCCTGGGAGTGGATGAGGCTGCTGTGCTGGAGAAGGTTCGCGAGAAAAAGAGCAAGCAGTCTGCGCGTAAGGCCCGTGCCCCGGAGCCTGAAACCGTGGGAAAAACCGGCCAGGATAAATCCGGTACCGGCCAGGCGCCTGCCCGGGACAGGCTCGAGGTCCAGGTTATCGAAATGATGATACAGAATCCGGAAAGCGCCGTCGAGGTTGAGTCGGAAAATATTCTGGAGCATTTTGAAGACAAGCAGCTAAAGGAACTCGGGGAACTTGTATGCAGGGTGCTCGGCCAGGAGAAAGCCGGTGTCTCGGAGTTGCTCAACCATGTCAGGGATGAAAGCCAAAGGCAGATGCTTGCATCCCTGATGATCGAAGATGCCCGGTGGAAGCCGGAAAGCTGTGCAATGCTGCTTTCAAAGTTTGTCAAACACAAACAGAGAAATAAAAATAATCTGCTGGATCAGATACGTGCAGCAGAACAGAAAAACGATCAGCAGTTGCTGATGAAACTTTTGAGCGAAAAACAGAAACAGGCGGCCGGCCGTAAATAATGCCGATGCGGTCGGCGAGCCGTAAAACAAAAATTATAGCAGGAGGCTATCAGTCTATGGCTAAACGATCCGCAAGCAACGGGGACGAAGCCAAAAAGGTTCAGAAGGAAAAATTCAACGAACTTATTTCAAAAGGCAAGGAACAGGGTTATCTCACCTATGACCAGATCAGCGAGGTGCTTCCCGAGGAAATGATGTCTCCTGAGCAGATAGACGAAACGCTGATGTGGTTCGATGATCTGGATATAGAAGTTGTTGAGAAGAGGAAAAAGAAGCTTTCCTCTGAGGCCAAAAAGGATGAGGATGAAGAAGGGATAAGTGAAGCGGCTGAGATAGAGGAGTCTGCACAGTTTCGCGCGGTAAACGATCCGGTCAAAATGTATTTGCGGGAAATGGGAATGGTAACCCTGCTTTCCCGGGAAGGCGAAATAGAGATCGCAAAGAAGATAGAGGCCGGCGAGCAGGATGTGTTAAAGGCGATGCTGGAGACCACCCTGGGCGTGGACAGCATTATCAATCTGGGCGACCAGATTGCCGCGGGAACGCTGAGGCCCAAGCACGTGCTGCGCGACATTGACGAAGGCGATACAATTGTTGACGAGTCACTGCAGATAGAAAAATTTCTGGAAACCATTGATACCATTAAAGAGATTGACGCTGAAAATCATCAGCTTCGCGAAAGGCTTTTTAACGAATCCATGGACCCTGATGAACAGCGAAGGGTGACGCGCTCGATACGCAGACGCAACCGCAAAATATTCGAGCTTTTCAAGGACTGGCGTCTTGAAAGCGACGTTATAGAGGAAATCGAGCGCAAGATAGCCGAACAGGTGGAATGGTTTGACACCACCCACAAGGTTTTCTGCGAATGTGCCGCGGCTTTTTACGCTCCTGTAACAGAGGTGCGCGAGCGCCTGGAAAAAGAAGACGGGTTTGTGGAATGGGGCTGCTCGTGCACGCAATACAGCAAGGATGAAGTGGCGCGTCTTTTCGAAGACATGAAAAAGCTTCACACCCAGATAGAACTCCGGGAACGTGAGATCAAGGCATCGGCAAGAACATTAAAGCGTATCATGGCCCGGATAGAAGAAGGCCATCAGCGGGCAAAAGATGCCAAGGGTGAGCTTGTGCAGGCCAATCTGCGCCTGGTGGTAAGCATTGCAAAAAAATATACCAACCGGGGACTGCAGTTTCTGGACTTGATCCAGGAGGGCAACATAGGCCTTATGAAGGCGGTGGACAAGTTTGAGTACAGGCGCGGCTACAAGTTCTCCACTTATGCCACCTGGTGGATACGCCAGGCAATAACCAGGGCCATTGCCGATCAGGCCCGCACCATCCGGATACCGGTGCACATGATAGAGACTATAAACAAGCTTATCCGAACCTCACGGTATCTGGTCCAGGAAATGGGAAGAGAGCCTACGCCCGAGGAAATTGCGGAAAAAATGGAAGTGCCCATAGACAAGGTGCGCAAGGTGCTTCGCATAGCACGCGAGCCCATTTCCCTGGAGACCCCGATAGGAGAGGAAGACGACAGCCATCTTGGAGATTTCATAGAGGACAAGACCTTTATGTCGCCCTCCGAGGCGGCAATAAACCTTAACCTGTCGGAGCAGACGAGAAAGGTGCTTGCAACTCTTACGCCCCGGGAGGAAAAGGTTCTTCGCATGCGTTTCGGAGTAGGGGAAAAATCGGATCACACCCTCGAAGAGGTGGGCAACGATTTTGACGTGACCCGCGAGCGCATCCGCCAGATCGAGGCAAAGGCGCTTCGCAAGCTGCGGCACCCAACCAGGAGCCGCAAGCTGAAGTATTTCATAGAATTTTAAGCCCGGCTGCTGCCGGCGCAATATCTGCTTGACAAAAAACAGCTGGACAGGTAGACAAGGTTCTTTGCACCCCGGGCCCATAGCTCAGCTGGAAGAGCCACCGGCTCATAACCGGTCGGTCCCAGGTTCGAATCCTGGTGGGCCCACCAAACAACAATCCAAAGAAATTTTTTGTAATACGAAAAGCCCTGGAATCAAAGACGTTTCCGGGGCTTTTTAGTCTTTTTTTGTCCGGCAAAATTCATTATTCGGATATGTTACTGTTCAAGAAACAAACTTTTAACCAACCGGACATTTCACTTGCTATGAAAACCGACGGTGAAAATCGTCACTGCTGGTGACATTAAATATTATGTTTATTCCAACTTGCAATCAAGTTGATCTTAATATATAATACTTGTACCTTATCTTTTCACATCCAAGGAAAGGAGGTACAAGAAAATGGCTCGACCAGCAAAACGCAGTGAAGACATGGTGAATCAGGCTCAGAAAAT
>JAIPDS010000101.1 GCA_021737565.1 Desulfobacteraceae bacterium
CTTCTGGATCGCAGAGAATATAAAAACCTGCTGGTGATCGAAGAGGTCCGGCGCCAGCAGAAATCCATGTTTGAAAACAAAGCCAACCGCATCGAAGACCGTATTGTCAGCATCTCCCAGCCTCATGCCCGGCCCATCAAGCGGGGCAAAGCAGGTGCTTCCACCGAGTTCGGCGCCAAGATATCTGTGAGCGTGATCAACGGATACAGCTTTGTGGACCGGCTTAGCTGGGACAGCTACAACGAGAGCGGGGATCTGATCGCCCAGATAAAAAAATACCGCCAACTGTTTGGGTGCTGGCCGGAGTCGGTGCACGCAGACAAGATATATCGGAATCAGGATAATCGGCGGTTCTGCAAAAAACATGGTATCCGGCTTTCTGGGCCGCCTCTGGGAAGGCCGCCAAAGGATGCGCAAATCAGCAGAGAAACCCGAAAGCAGGTCTACCAGGATGAAGTGGAACGCAATGCGGTTGAAGGCAAGTTCGGGCAGGCAAAGCGCCGCTTCGGGCTCGGTCGGGTGATGTGCAAATTGGCAAGCACTTCCGAAACCGCTGTTCTGGTAACCTTCCTGGTGATGAACTTGGAGAGGTGGCTGAAGGCCATTCTTTTTTGGCTTTTTTATAATCTGCGTATCCCGAGTCAAATTGGAAGCCCTCTTCAGGGTCGGCCGGGGTTATGCGTCGAAATTTAGAGCAAGTTTTTCAGGAAGTCCTAAATTCTTTTTGGATGAGGAGTTGATTCTAAACGATATGTTTTTAATCGACTCCAACTCTTGGTCCTTTTCGAGATAAACGGATAACCGTTCTTGTGCCAGGTCCCATTCTGCCAGGACGAAATAATTGAGGGGCATCCGGTAGAGTCCGGGATAATCTGAAACTCCTACAATGTTGATCGAAGTCTAAAGCACATCGCTCGGACCGGTGGCGGTCTGAGAATGGGCGCTACAAAGAGGATAGTCGCAGCAGACAAACGGTGTACGGTGTTGAATATTGAAGTATCGTTGCCACAGCGGTTTTTACCTTTTTCCCTGCCCACAACCCAAAGGAAAAGGGGAACCCATGCCAACGACAAGTTTTATTCAGAAACCCCTAATGTAAGGTTTACAATGGCACCAAAAATATTTTGTATAGGATTTCACAAGACAGGAACAACAAGCCTATCTATAGCTTTGAGAACACTCGGTTACCGGGTGACAGGGCCTAACGGGATAAAAGATCCTGATATTGAGAAAAATGTATTCACTATGGCTTACCGTTTAGTAGAAAAATTCGATGCGTTTCAGGATAACCCGTGGCCTATTATTTATAAGGAACTCGATAAAGATTATCCAGGTAGCAAATTTATATTGACGTTGAGGGATTCAGAATCATGGATAAAGAGTCAGGTAAGACATTTTGGGCGACAGGAGACGCCAATGCGAAGATGGATTTATGGTGTAGGATGCCCAGAAGGCAATGAAGCAATTTATCTTAAGCGGTTTGAGGAGCATAATGAAGGGGTCATGAAGTATTTCAGAGAAAGACCACAAGATTTGTTGGTATTGGATTTAGCTAAAGGGGATGGATGGGAAAAACTGTGCAGCTTTTTGGGGGCAGATATAACGGAAAGTGAGTTTCCACATGCCAACAAAGCTATTGATAGAGAAATCGAGAGTAAAGATAAGGGATCATTGCTTGGAAGGTTGTACTCATTGCTGTCCAAAGCAACTTGAAACTCGAAGTACTAGCATAATAAAACTAACTGTTCAAGCATAACTGCCCGAAAATTAAATTAAAAATAATGGCAGAAATAAGGGGTATAGGATATATTGCATAATATCTGCAGATTTTCTCAGGAGGAGAAGTGCTTTTAAAAAACACCCCCTCCCGAAAGGTAGTAAGAGAAAACCTCGGCAGTATTCTCCGGGAGGTTAAGGTAGCACTTACCCCGGTACCCCGGCCAAGGTTGTGGGTTTTCCTGGTGGGGTGCTATAATTCAGGCACAACTTTGCTTTCCAAGATGCTGGGCCAACACCCGGACATCTCTGCCCTTCCAACTGAGGGCCATTTTTTGACGGATCAGTTTGTAAAGGATTATGAAGTCGGGTTGCCCAGGATGTGGGCTGCAAGGGAGGAACTTTTCCGTTTAACCGAAAAAGACACCGGGCCTGATCCCGTTCGGGTGAAAAAGGAATGGGGCATGCGGCTGAACACGGACAAACCGTTCCTTGTGGAAAAATCCCCCTCAAACAGTGTCAGGGTCAGGTGGCTGAATCATCATTTCCAGCCGGCATGCTTTATCTGCATTATACGAAATGGATATGCCGTGGCTGAAGGGATCAGGCGCAAAGCCGAACCCAAGCATCTCAGGGAAGGATGGCCTATAGAAATGGCGGCCTATCAGTGGCGAAGAACCTATGAAGTACTGGAGTCGGATTCAGCTTATCTGAACCGTTTTTTGTACGTCAGGTACGAGGACCTGGTAGGCGATCCGGTTAAAGAACTCAATCGCATAGCTAATTTTACAGGTTTAAAGCCATTCAATAATTTTGATAATCTCACGGAGTTGGCCATACATGAGCGCAACGAGCCAATAAGGGACCTGAACCCGGACAGTATAAGCAGGTTAACGCCTGAAGATATAAGCAGCATAAATAGCGTGGCAAAAGATACCCTGGTCCGCTATGGTTATAGTGTGATTAAAGGCCATGAAGAAAAGACTTGATGGCGGATATGCATAAACCTGTTGTACTCGTTGTCACCAGCAGATTTCCGAGCATCAATCAGTCGTGGATTGATACCTACCTGGAGCAGCTTCTTAATCATTCCTTTGATATCAGGATATATTCGTCAAACAAAAATCCCAAGGCCTATCACCCGAAAGTTGACCGTCTTGCACTGCGCCGGTTTGTAATTGATCTTGACTTGAAAGCCTCCTCTTTTCTGCGCGCCTTGGTAAAGACCGCCCTGCTTCACCCCGGAATGCTTTTTCATGCGTGTATAAAGGCTGGGAAAATCAGCAAACGATTGGTCAAACAGTACAGGCTAACCAGAGGACTCACGTTCTTGAAACTGATGAGATCCGGACTGATTGACCGGGATCTGGACAGGGCGGATGCCATTCATGCCCACGGGGAGCTTCTTGCTTTTCAGGCCATGCTGTGGGCGTTGATGAGAGATATCCCTTTTGTCCTTACCTTTCACGGGCTTTTGCCAGGCGGGATGCCGCCCCTGCCCGGGGATAAGCGCAGCGCCATTAACGGGGAGGTTTCCCGGGTATTGGTGAACACCCGGTTTGCGATGCACCAGGCGGCAAATCTTGGCTGCCCGAAAGCCAAGATTTCAATACTCCCGCAGGGCCTTCCGCTTGAGGATTTTGTTTTTGCTCCTCGTTCGTGCCCTGGTGAAAAAGAGGTTTTGCACCTGTTAAGCATCGGGAGGATAGACAGGGATAAGGGGTATGGTTATTCCCTGATTGCCGCGGCACGTCTTGTAAAAGCCGGTGTGAATCTGCAGTTTCACATTGTGGGTGAAGGGCCGGATAAACACTGGATTCAGGGAATAATTGATAAATTGGAACTTTCCGGGCATGTTACGTTATACGAGGCCATGTCGTTTGACAAGTTGTCCGGGATGTACCACCAGGCACACCTTTTTATCCTGGCCAGCCTTGGCGGTCAGTACAACAAGTGGACGGAAACCCAGGGCGTAGTTCTCCAGGAAGCCCAGGCCAGCGGCTGTATTCCAATTGCAACCAGGGTCGGCGGTATTCCCGAGTGCGTGAATCACGGGCAGGACGCGATGCTTGTTTCCGAAAAATCCTCCCGGGCCATATCCGAGGCCGTGTTATATTTGCTGGCTCACCCTGAGCAGTGGCGCTTTTACCAGGAAAACGGCCGGAAAAACGTGGAGCAGAACTTTTCCGCAGAAGTCATTGGCGCCCGCATGGCAGAAATTCTCAGGGAAGAAGCTCAATCCGGGCGCAAGGTCCGGTTGCAGCCGGATTCGGAATATAAATGAATCTTCAGATGGCCGTAAAAAGCCGGGCGGCTTCGCTTTTTTACAAGGTCGGCGGGTTTGAGCTGTTTTGCCGGCAAATTAGCAGGTCAAAGGCTTTTGTGCTGATGTATCATCGGGTTCTGGAAGACCCGAGGAAAGAACACATATTCGTCCAGCCCGGGATGTATGTCAGGACCGAGACCTTTCGGCGGCACATGGCTTTTCTCAAAAGCAGGTTCCATGTGCTCCCCCTCTCGGAGCTGATTGCCAGGATCGAGGCGGGAAAAAGTGTTGGAAAGTGCTGTGCAGTTACCTTTGACGACGGATGGCTGGACACCTGGACCCAGGCTTATCCGGTGCTCCGGGAGTTCAACCTGCCGTGTGCTGTGTTTATGGCGACAAATTTCATAGGGTCGCATCGGATTTTCTGGCCCGAAGAGGCGGCCTTTTACCTGCAGCAGCCCGGGGTGGTGGAAGCGGGCCGGCATCACAGGTTTTTGGGACCGTTTTTGACTCAATTACAGGCAAAGGGCGAGGCGGGGCAGTGGCTTGATTATGCGATAACGGAGTTGAAAACCCGGGCACCTCAGGAGCGGGCGGAAATCATTGACTGCCTGCGGGACTTGTCCGGGGCGGGTTTGCCCGGCCGCCTGCTCATGGGCTGGGATGAGGCCCGGCAGATGAGGGAAAGCGGGCTGGTGGAGTTTGGCGCCCATTCGCATAACCATGTCATCCTTGACCAGGTTCCATTGGCCGGCGCAGAGAAGGAGATCTTGCAGTCAAAAGCGGAGATGGAACGGCAGTTGGGAGTTACCCCTGCATTGTTTGCCTATCCCAACGGCAATTACACGAGTGATTTGAAAGCTCTCCTGAAAAAAAACGGATTTAAAGCTGCTGTAACCACCCGCAAAGGGTGGTTTGACAGGCGGGTTTCTTTGTTTGAAATGCCGCGAATCGGTATGCACGAGGATGTGAGCCGCACTGCTGGCCTGTTTGCCGCCCGGATTTTTTTGAAGTGGATGTGAGTTTGTCTGTGAGTGTGTCTGTGTCTGTGTCTGTGGGTGTGTGTCTGTGAGTGGAGGGAGTGAGAGATATGGATGAAGTTAGGTCGGTACAGGATTTAGACGTGTTTCAAAAAGCGCATAACCTGACTTTAAAGCTCTATGAGGTGACAGCCCGATTTCCCGGGAATGAAAAATATGCCCTTGTGGATCAGATCCGCAGGGCAGCATCGTCAATTGGCGCGAATCTCTTTGAGGGCGGCTACAGGAGCGGTTCAAAAGAATTTTCTCATTTCTGCAATATATCCCGGGGCTCTGCGGGCGAGGTGAAATACTTTATGCTGCTTTCAAGGGATCTTGGATATATTCCCTCAGAGATTTATGAAGAAGTAAACAACCAACTCGATGATATCAGCCGCATGCTTTACGGCCTCATGAAATCCCTGAAACAAAGTTGACTGTGCCTGTGTGTCGCCCAACATCCACAGACACAGACACACGCACGGACACACACCGTTGACAAACGTGCTCATAACCGACGGGGAAAACCGGTCCTCCCTGGCTGTTGTCCGCTCTCTTGGCAGAAAAGGATGCCGGGTGGTGGTCACCGCAAACCGGGCGCGCAGTCTGGCCTCGTGTTCCAGGTATTGTTCCAGGGGCATTAGGGTTCCCGATCCCGTTTGGAGCGGTGTCGCATACGGCGCGGCCATAAAGGATGTCGTGGATCAGGAAAAAATCGATGCAGTCTTTCCCATGACCGAGGTTTCCATTTACCTGATCAATAAAATTCGGGAACAGTTTCCGGATGCGGTAAGGCTGGCCTGTGCCGGTGCGGATAAAATGGCTGCGGTTTCCAACAAGTCCGGTCTTTTCCAGCTGGCTGAGAAACTGAACGTGCCTGTGCCCAAAACGCTTTACCTGTCAGGTGCTGAAGATCTGCCTGCCCGGGTCCGTGAAATTGATCAATACCCCGTGGTGGTCAAACCGGCTTTTTCCAAAATCCCGCAGGGAAATGGATTTCTTTCCGGCGGGGTGGAATATGCTGCCTCGCGGGATGAGCTGGAACAGCTTTACGCAACCAGCGATGTATTGCAGCATCCATCCCTTATCCAGGAAAAGATCCAGGGTCCGGGCACCGGACTTTTCACCCTGTTTGACCGCGACAGGCACCTGGCGCTTTTTTCCCATCGCCGGATCAGGGAGAAGCCGCCGTCAGGCGGGGTCAGCGTGATATCCGAGAGTGTCCCGCTGGATGCGGAAATGGTGGATGCTTCAAGGCGGCTGCTGGCTGCCGTGGAGTGGCGCGGGGTTGCCATGGTGGAGTTCAAGCGGGATCTGCGCGACGGCCGCGCCAAGCTCATGGAGATCAACGGCCGATTCTGGGGCTCCCTGCAATTAGCCATTGTTTGCGGGGTGGATTTTCCGGCCCTTTATCTGGACCTGGTCCAGGGGGAAAAACCGGTGGATGTGGTGAAGGAGTACCCGGCGGGGCACAAGCTGAAATGGTTTTTCGGTACCCTGGACCACCTGTTGATCCGGCTTAAAAACCATCATCATGCCCTGAACCTGCCGCCGGGAACACCGCCTGTATGGCGGGCCGTGAGGGATTTTTTGAAGATCCGGGAGAAAAATACCTTCTTTGATGTAATTGACCGCAAAGACATGGGCCCGTTTCTCTGCGAGACGGCAGACTATTTCAAAAGAAACTGATCTCTTGATGTTCTGCTCTACAGCCACAGCCACAGACACAGACAACCAAACATGATTCGGGTGCTGCATGCCATTGATACCACCGGGCCCGGCGGGGCGGAAACGGTTTTTGTTAGCCTTGCGGCCGGACTGGACCCGGAGCAATTCCAGTCCTTTGCGGTTATCCGGGGGTCGGGGTGGGTATGTGATGCTTTGAGAAAAAACGGCATAGAGCCCTTGTTTGTCCAGTCCCGGGGGAGTTTTAACCGCAAGTATTTATACGAGTTGATAAAAATCATCCGTAAGTATCGGATCGACATTATCCAGTCCCACCTGCTGGGCACAAACCTCTACTGCAGTCTTGCCGGAATGCTCTGCCGGGTGCCGGTAATTTCCACTTTCCATGGTTTTGTGGATGCCAGTGCCAATGAACGGTTCATGAAAATGAAAACCTGGATTATCAACCGGGGATCAAAAAAGATCGTTTTTGTCTCAGACCGGCTCCGGGAAGGCTATATCCGGAAATACGGGTTTTCTGCAGCAAAATCGGTGACTATATATAACGGTGTGGATACCGGGGTGTTTAAGCCGCAGAAAGATGACAGCATCAGGCAGAGGCTGGGCCTTGGTCCGGATCATATTTTGATCGGAGCCCTGGGCAACATCCGCCCGGCCAAGGGCTATGATCTTTTTCTCAGGGCGGCCAGGCGGATATATGACAAGCACCCGGAAGCCCGGTGCGTTGTTGCGGGGCAGGGCTCGGGTGAGCTTTACAGAAATTTGCTGGAGTTAAGAAAAGCATTGGAATTAGAAGATGTTTTTTTCTTTATCGGCTTTTGTGAAGACGCCGTGCGGGTTTTAAACAACCTGGACATTTTTGTTCTTCCCTCGACCACGGAAGGCTTTTCAATCTCTACCATAGAGGCAATGGCCTGCGGTCTGCCGGTTGTTGTGACCAGAAGCGGGGGCCCCGAGGAGATTGTGATTGATGGCGAAAACGGGGTTGCTGTGGACTGCAGTGAAGGGGCAATAGCAAGGGGCCTCATAGAATTGATCGAAGATGAAGAATTGAAGAAAGCCATTTCGTTGCGAGCATACAGCTTAGTGCAGGAAAAATTTAGTTCAGCGGCAATGATAAAGAGTTATTCACATGTTAATGAAAAGATAAGGGTTACATGCAAGATGAAAGTGCACCAGTTTTTCGTAAATTCTTTTTGGAGGAGGAGTTGATTCTAAACGATATGTTTTTAATCGACTCCAACTCTTGGTCCTTTTCGAGATAAACGGATAGCCGTTCTTGTGCCAGGT
>JAIPDS010000102.1 GCA_021737565.1 Desulfobacteraceae bacterium
TGACGGAAAACACGGATCATGAGGTGGCCTCCAGGGCCTTTAGAATACGGGGCGTCTATCAGGCGGAACTGGAATCAACGGAAAAGCGCTACGTATTTGTCAGCAAAACTGCGGCACAGGAGATGTTAAAAATCGGCCGCGACATCTCGGAGATATCCGTGATGCTTGAAAACCACAGCCGGGCCGGACAGGTCGCGGAAAAAATCGCCGCTGCAACTGATACCGGCGGATATGAGGTCAAACCGTGGCAGGAGCTGCTCCCCATGCTCCAGGCCTATATCCAAATTTTCAACGGATTTATCATTCTATGGTACCTGGTGGTTTTTGTGGCAATGGCCTTCGGGATAATAAACACGACCCTTATGGCAGTGTTTGAGCGCATGCGGGAGTTCGGCCTGCTAAAGGCGCTGGGCATGCGGCCATGGCGGATTCTTCGTTCCGTGCTTATCGAATCCTTCTTTATCCTTGTCATCGGGGCTGCCGCAGGAAACTTCCTGGCCCTTTCCATGATTTATACGCTTGCGGGCCGGGGAATTGATCTTTCCGCATTTGCAGCGGGATTCGAGTATGCAGGGATGTCTGCAGTGATACGCCCGGAAGTTTTTACAGCAGATGTGCTCCTGGCCAATGCAGTAGTGATATGCCTGGGTCTTGCGGTCTCCGCATACCCGGCCGCACGTGCTGCCCGAATTACTCCGGCGGAAGCCATGTCCCGGAACTGATATACACGGAGGTTTTTCATGTCGATTGTGGAAGTAAAAGGTGTGGACAAAACTTACCAGCAGGGCAAGGTTTCCGTGCATGCCCTTAAAGGAATTGAGCTGGCGGTGGACAGGGGAAGTTTTGCCGCCCTTGCCGGGCCGTCCGGGTCGGGCAAAACCACCCTTTTAAACATCATAGGCGGCCTGGATACACCGGACCGGGGAGAGGTCCGGGTGGACGGAAACGCCTATCATGACATGACCCGATCTGAAATGGCCGAACTAAGACTTCACCGCCTGGGCTTTGTGTTCCAGGCCTATAACCTGCTGCCGGTGCTTTCGGCGGTGGAAAACGTGGAATACGTCATGCAGCTCCAGGGCGTGGGCAAAAAAAAGAGGCGGGAGCAGGCCCTGGCGATTTTAGACGAGGTGGGGCTTTCAGGAAGATATCACAACCGGCCCACAGAGCTCTCCGGCGGGCAGCAGCAGAGAGTGGCCGTTGCCCGGGCCATTGTATCGGACCCGGCCCTCGTACTGGCAGACGAGCCGACCGCCAACCTTGATTCAAAAACCGGGGAAGGCCTTTTGCAGATAATGCGCAAGATGAACCGGGAAAAGGGGGTCACCTTCGTGTTTTCCACCCATGACAAAATGGTGATGTCTTATGCAGACCGCCTGATCCATATCCGGGACGGGGAGATAGCAGATGGGGCGCCTGACAAATAACCCTGCAAAGCCTCTGCACAGCGTATCTGAAGCTTTTTTGGCCGCCTGCCTGCTGTGCCTTATCTTGTTGCCCACCGGCGCAGCCGCCGGTAAGGACTTTTCAGTAGACTGGGGAGGCCATTTGCGGATTCGGTCATCTGCCGCTGATCCGGAGGCTGATTCCAGGCTCGACATCCTGAGAAAAAACCGGCTTTATGACACGGGTTTTGAATTCAGGTCCAGGCATGAACTAAACCTGTCAAACGCCTGGGAGCTTGACCTGCACTATGAAATGACAGGCACTGCCGGCGATACCAGGAAGGCCGAAACCGAATTTTTAAAACGCTATCCGGCAGCGGGGAGATTTTATGCCGTACAGGACGACCCTGACCAGCGCCGGCTCATGGATCTTTCCCATGTGATTACTTCTGATTCCGACGACTTGCTTTACCACCGGCTCGACCGGCTGGTGCTGACCGCCAGGCGGGACTGGGCGACACTGCGTGTGGGCCGCCAGGCACTGACCTGGGGCAACGGATTTTTATTCAACCCCATGGATTTGTTCAACCCTTTTTCACCCACTGACGTGGAGCGCGACTACAAGGCCGGAGATGACATGGTCACGTTCCAGACCTACACCGGGGCCTCAGGAGATATACAGGCGCTGTATGTCCCCCGCAGGAACCCGGAAACAGGCGATCTCGAATGGAACCAGTCCTCGGCAGCGGCAAAATACCACCGCTACCTGGGCTCCCTGGAGATGGACCTCATGGCAGGAATACATTACGAGGATTTTGTTGCAGGCTTCGGCCTGATCGGGTATCTCGGCGGCGCTGCCTGGCGGCTGGACGCCACATACACGTGGCTCGATGATTCGGCCCGGCGAAGCGGATTTGTAAGCCTGTGCGCCAACCTCGACTATTCCTGGACCTGGTGGGGCAAAAACATGTACGGCTGGATCGAGTATTATTATACCGGCCTGGGCACCGACGACTATCAAGAGGCCGTCACCGCCCCGGATATCATGGAGCGTCTCGTTCGCGGGGAACGCTACACCCTGGGCCGGTCATACCTTGATGCCAATCTCCGGGCAGAACTCCACCCCCTGTTAAATTTCCACATCACCATGATCACAAACCCGGAAGACCCCTCGGGCGCACTCCAGCCCCGCCTGGTATGGGACGCCAGGCAGAACCTCCAACTCACGGCCGGCGCCAACCTATACTGGGGCGGCCCTGACACCGAATTCGGGGGCTTTGACACCCCCAACCTGCCATTTAAAGAAGCACCTGCAGACAGCGTATACGTGTGGGCAAGCTTTTTTTATTAATTTTCCTTTGACTTTAATTATAATTTAATTATTATATAATTATGAAAAAATTTGTGTTTGCATGGGATGATAAAAAAAATCATGAAAACCGATTAAAGCATGGCGTATCATTTGAAGAAGCACAAACTGTATTCTTTGATGAAAATGCCATGAAATTTGACGATCCGGACCATTCCCCGGAAGAAGAACGATTCCTTCTCATCGGATTGAGCCAGAAAACCAGAATTTTGCTTATATGCCACTGTTTTCGGGCGGACGAATCTGAAATCCGGATTATTTCTGCAAGAAAAGCAACAAAAAAAGAACAGAGCTTTTATTTCAGGGAGTTAAAATGAGAAAAGAATATAATCTGGAAAATATGAAAGGCAGAAAGAACCCTTATGCAAAACACCTGAAAAAGCAGGTGACCATCCGCATGGGGGTGGATGTAATTGAATATTTTAAAAAACAGGCTGAAGAAACAGGCATACCCTATCAGAATCTGATAAATTTATATTTAAGGGACTGCGTCCAGAATGACCGGAAACTCACTCTGAATTGGGATTCCTGAAAAGAAAAATCCATATCCGCCTCCTTATCCGCGGGTCATAAGAATTCCGGGAATAATCAAACATGCGGCAAGCAGATGCTGCCACCCCAGGGATTCATTTAAAATTATAAATCCACTTACTGCGGCAATCAGCGGCACCAGGTTCAAATATACGGCAGTGCGCGCAGGCCCTATTACCCTTACGGTATTGTTCCAGATAACATAGGATACGGCCGTGCCCAGAACGCCCGCGCATAATCCCCCCAGCCAGGACACGGCTTTGACCTCGCCCGGAGCCAGGCCGGCCAGGGTCTCGATACTTAGCAGGCTGAGACCTGCAACTCCCCACAGGGCACCATATGCAGTAAACTGCAGACCGGAGTGCTTTTGCGGGACAAAGCGGCCGACAACAGTATACAGGGCCCAGTTCAGCATGGCCGCAACCATCAGCAGATCGCCCTGCAGCGTGGTAAACGAAAAATCCGCGCCGGCCGGCAGCAGGATCACGGAAATGCCGGCAACCGATAGCAAAAGACCGTTCCATTGCCTCCCTTTGAGCTGCTCCATGCCCAGCAGCCGGCTGATCAGGGCAACAGCCACCGGGGTTGTGCCGAATATCAGCCCTGCATTTGCCGCGGAAGTAAAATTCATTGCAAGGCTGAAACAAAACGGAAAACAGGCCATCCCCAGAAGGCCGAGCACTAAGGCGAGCAGGTTGTCTTTGAAGTTCATGCGGGCCATAGCGTGATGCCGCGCGGTAAATGCTGCCATTGCAACAAGTGCCAGAGCCGCGCTTGCAACCCTGAGATTGGCAAAGGAAAGCGGGTCAAGACTCTGGAGCCCCAGCTTGGTAAAAAGAAACGTAAAGCCCCAGAAGTTAATGACCATGAGCATGCGTGCGTCCTCTGCATGCACCAGCCCTTTGCCCCGGATTGTTCTCATCTGCAGTCCTCCTTTTCAGGCAAAAATTTCCGAAAGCCTAGGTGTAATGCAGCAAAACAGCGAATACCAATGAATTGTTGTGATCCGGCCATAACAGAAACTGATACCAGAAAAGCTGGTCACAGGACGCTTTTTGGTTGCATCACCGGGCGATTCCGGCTTAGATTCAAACCGGGGTATTGCAGGCAGAAGCATCAATTACAAAAACCTGGAGCCGATTTAATCCCATGATCTATAACCCTGATCTTGATATAAACCAGTTGCGCGCGTTTGTGACCGTGGCGGAATTCAGAAGCTTCACCAGGGCCGCCCTGCGGCTAAACCGCACCCAGCCCGCTGTCAGCATGCAGGTCAGGCGCCTGGAGCAGAACATGGGAAGATCACTTCTCACCCGCACCAAGGGGGGAGTCGGGCTTACGGAAAGCGGCAGGGTCGTGCTGGAATATGCCAGGCGGATATTGAAACTAAACGACGAGGTCATGGCCGAAATCGGGGATCCCGAGGTAAAAGGCAGGGTGAGACTGGGGATTCCAGACGATTATGCGGCATATCTTCTTCCCGGGGCCCTGTCGGGATTTGGATCGCTTTACCCGGGAATCAGTCTGGAGGTATACTGCGAGTTAAGCGTGGATCTGCTTCGCCTTATTGAGGACGGGGAGGTGGATCTTGCGCTCTTCCCTGACGGAGTCTGCGTATTTCGGGAATCCGCCCTTAAAGCCCTCCGGTCATGCGGCCGCAGGTGGCGCATAGTGTGTACAAGCCGCGGTCTTGCAGGCATCCGGGCAGTTGTGACTTCCGCCATGGCAATAACCGTGGTAACGGAAAATACCGTTTCTCCGAACATGCAGGTCATAGCCCCTGAATCGGGCCTTCCTGCCCTGCCCAAGGTCGATATCTGCCTGCACGTTTCCCGCTCCCCGGGCAACGAGGCGGTCACCGTGTTTGCCGATTATATCAGCCGGAGCCTGAAAAACTGCTGATTACAACACCGTGAAATCTTTCTCCCCTTTTAAACCTCATATTTTATCATAAAGACGCCCGATTTTTATCTTATTTACTCTTGACATCACGGCTTGATTCGGGTGTAAATAAAAATATTCTCTTTGTTTCTCCGCAAAAAACGTATTTTTTCATTGCAGTTCCACACCCGGAAAAAATTAAACAAGGAAACGAGGGTCGGAGGGTCGGGCCAAATCAACCATTTAGAATCATATGAAATAAATGGTGAGCAGCCCGTTTTGGTTTAAAGATTAAATGTATGGAGATAAAAGACTATGGAAAAACAGGAAGCGTACCAAAGGGCAGAAAAAAGAGTAAAAGCGAAATTCGGTTTTCTCATTCATTTAACGATTTATATAATTGTTAACATTATGCTCATAATCATTAATTTAAACACCTCTCCCCAATACCTATGGTTCAAGTGGCCACTTATCGGATGGGGGATTGGTTTGTTTTTTCATGCTGTAGGCCTCTTTACGTTTTCCGGGGGGTCCGCTTTAAAAAAACGGTGGATTGAAAAAGAGATGAAAAAAGAGCTTTAAAAAAAACCGAACAGATACCGGCTATGATGATTCACAGCCAGGCTCCCAGTTCGCTGAGCGCCGTGGATGATATCAGGAAGGATTCGGTTTTTTCAAAGGCCAGCCTGCGGGTTTCCTGCAGCAGGCGCGCCAGGGACCATTCGGAAACAGGGGATGATTTCCCGGGGTCATGATAATCAGAGACATGCCCCCACATATGCTGAAGGGCATTGCGGATACCGCCGGAATCAGGCGGACAACGGGTTATCTCGGTTAACCGGCAGGCCAGTTCCCCAAAATTCTGGCTCCCCTTCCACCGGGAAGCTTTTTTTCCTATATCACTGTAAGCGCCGAGGTCACGGGCAAGTACCGAATACTTGTGGTTGCTCCATAACTGTTGAGTTGTCCGGGGCAGCGGGATCCTTCCCTGAGAGGTGTTTTGGTATTTTCGGGCAAGGATTTGAATTTGCTGATCCGGCGTATCCAGGTAGCCTTCCGGCCATGATCCTGCGCCGGATT
Organism: Desulfobacteraceae bacterium; assembly: GCA_021737565.1. Taxonomy (GTDB): domain Bacteria; phylum Desulfobacterota; class Desulfobacteria; order Desulfobacterales; family Desulfosalsimonadaceae; genus Desulfosalsimonas. The sequence continues at coordinate 6,247 of JAIPDS010000102.1, forward strand.
GCAGATGCACAGGTGATTTGTCCCTGTAACCCCGCAGTTCCATTTCCTCGGCCAGAAGCCGGTGACGCTGCCTTAGCCCCCATTGGTGACCACGCCAGCGCATTGTTTCCGGATGCCTGGCATATCCCTTTTTGCAATTGACAATTATCGAAACAATGGCGTGCAGCTCGCGGTGTTCACCAAGAAGGCTCCGGCTGTTTAGGTAGCCGGGTTGTATATCCCAGATGCGCACTAAATCTCCTTGTAAGGCTTGTTATTCTGATTTTATATCAGTTGAGTTGCTGAAGATCAAAATCAATCACAGCAGGAATAAATTTAAATTTATAATTCCGGATCATGAGAAAAACCGGCAAAAATTATTTCAAACCAGAGAAAAGCAAAGCCATGAGCCTGATGATGTGCCTTGCTTAAAACCATGGGTTTATAGTAAACAGAAAAATCAGGCTGTATCGGAAACCTCCAACCCATTTACCTTAAAAAGGAAATATTATGATGCTTTCAAGACAAGCCCTTGTGGAAGCAATGAAAAAATGGAATTACGCCTGGGATGAGCATGACCTTGAGGGAGTTCTGGCGCTTTTTCATGACGACATTTTCTTTGAAAACTGGACGGGCGGAAAGGTCTCCGGAAAAAACGCCCTCAGAAAAGCCTGGCAGCCGTGGTTTGAAAACCACGGCGGGTTTCGGTTCCTCTCCGAGGATCTGTTCGTGGATGAACAGGAGCAGAAAGTGCTTTATCGGTGGACATTGCAATGGCCTTCACCGGAAAAAGGCTTTGAGGGAAAACCGGAAAAAAGGCGCGGCGTGGATGTCATCCATTTTAAAGACGGCAGGATTATCGAGAAGCTGACCTACTGCAAAACACGGATCGAAATTAACGGCCAGAGACACAGCCTGACCCCGTAACCGAGGAATACAAGCGGGCGCTATATTTAAAGAAGGGAGTTTACTTTGCAGAAGATCATCGGAACAAGCAACAAAGTGCTTGAAGCGGATTTAACCAACCGGAGCTTCCGGGTATGCGAAATCAGCGACAAGGATCGGCGGATGTACTTCGGAGGCAAGGGGATAGGGCTGAAACTGCTTTATGACCGGCTGGTTCCGGGGGTCGATCCGCTCGGAGAGGACAATATATTTGTCCTTGCCATGGGTGTGTTCATGGGTACAGGCGCGCCTTGTTCCGGGCGGTTTGAAGCGGTGAGCAAGTCGCCGCTTACCGGTCTGATCTCCTCCTCCTCGTGCGGAGGTCCCCTTGGCATGGCCTTAAAGACTTCCGGGTGGGACGCCATGGTGATTAAGGGAAAGGCTTCTTCTCCGGTCTATCTGCGGGTGGATGCAGACTGGGTGGAGTTCAGGTCTGCCGACCATTTGTGGGGGCAGGGCACCGGCAGCGCGGAAGAGGCTTTGATCGCAGAAGGCTCAGGTGCCCTGGTCATCGGCCAGGCAGGTGAAAACCAGGTCAGGTATGCAAATATCCGCTCCGGGCATCGTTTTCTGGGAAGAGGCGGAATGGGGGCAGTGCTGGGCGCCAAAAATGTCAAGGGCATCGTGGCAAAGGGAAAGCAATACAGTATTGTCCCTGCGGATAAAGAAAAATTCCGCAAGTCCAGACAGCGCCTTCTTAAATATATTAA